>CAXNDA010000041.1:0-10559 GCA_964200875.1 Chloroflexota bacterium
GTCCCAAGCACGACGCGGCAGATGTGGCGGCGGCGCCTACGGCGTCGGCAGAAGCATCACTTAACACCGCGCCTCGCTCACCGTCCTGGAACAATGTTGCAGGTTGCCACGCCGCTCGTTGTTAAAGGCAGTGCGTGCTCCTTCCAGTCGCAAAGCCATGAGATAATCGCGCGCCATTACCCAGGAGTTAGCCCCCAAAATGCTCTTTTCCAGGCGACCTAAGGCGCCACCCGAGCCGCAGGCGGCCCCCCCGCCGCCGCCTGCCACCCTGCCATCGGCGCCAGCCAGCTTCGAGACCCTCGGACTGTGGCCGCGCGCCAAGGCCGGGTACGTGTGGCTGGACCAGCGGCCCACTGGCGGAGCCGCGGCCGACCCGGGCCCGTGGCTGGCCCCGGCACAGCGAGATGGCGCAGAGGTGGAGCGCTACGAGCCGCTGCGCAGCCGCACCTTGCTGACGGACTTCCTGCGCCTGGCAGCCCGCAGCCAGCCGGCAGACGTGCTGCAGTTCGCCCAGCGCTGGGGAAGCATTCTGAGCGCCAGCAGTGAGGGGGCGACGCCTGCCTATGGTGGCTCGTTGCAGGAGTGGCAGCAGGAGGCGCTTCGGTTCCGCATGCTGTATGAGGAGTGGGACGCCGTGGCCAGCGTCACGCGCTCGGGCAGCGCCGACGTGATGCGCCGGATGCGCAGGCTGCTCATTCTGCGAGAGCGTTACACGTGGGCGCCCGACGGTCGCACCATCACCTACCAGGTGGCGCTGAATGCCGACGGCACGCCTGCTGGGGCGGGGGCCACGCCGGCCTTTCAGGCGTCCCAGCAGCTTTCACCGGAGAGTCTCGGCAGCGAGGCCTTCAAGGCCCTGCATGCCGATGATGTGCTGGAGCCCGCCCGTCTCCACGTCGTCAGCCGGGTCAACCAACGCATCGCCGGGCACACCACGCTGCTGGTGGATGCGCAGCGGTCGCCGCAGCCCAAGATGGTTGCAGACTCATTGTTGACCGCGATCTATCTGATGTTCGCGCTCGAGATGGGGCAACGCTCGCAAGCGCAGGGGCGTTGTGGTAACCCACGCTGTCCAAACGGCGGCCAGTTCTTCAAGACCCGCCGTGACCAGCGGTTCTGCGATAAGCGCTGCCGTGAGCTGGCGGCGTACTACCGCCGCACCGCCGCCGGTGCTCCTCGCAAACGCAAGGTCCCCGAGCAACCAGCTCCCGTCACGCCCGATCCGCCGAGCTAGAGGCCCAGCCGAGCTGCCGACTGATCGGCGCCCAAAGCCTCAAGTTGAGACACCTTCAAGCTTGCGGCCGCCAGCGCCTTCTCGAAGGCTGCACCCATCCGCGCCGGCGCGGGGAGGTTCCGTCGTTGTGCCGGACTCAAGATGTTCGTTAGGAGTGTCAGCGTCGAGAATGGCGCGAATCAGGCGCCAGCGCAGCCGATAGCCTCGCTTGCCGCCGACGTAGTCCGCTTCGAGCCGGCCCGCGCGAATCCAGCGCCGCATCGTTTCCGGGTGCACCCGTAACTGTGCCGCCGCTTGCTCTACTGAGACCCAGACTGGTCCTCGAGCCATGGTTTCTGCCTGTCCTTTGTTCGCGCCGCGGTCCTAACGGGGTTAGCGGTGGGGCTGGTCGCTGGCCCGCTCTGCGGGACAGCCAGTAAGGCTTGTGGGTCTGAACAAGACTTCCGAGATTCACTATCGGCCCGCTCCGCCTCGCTCAGGAGAGATCATCGGTGATCGAAAGCACAGACGCCGCCACCGGCAAAGCGTAGACTTCAGGTTGTGGACAGGTGAAGCGACCAACAACGGCGCACACATACGAATAGTGGAAGCGATGAAACCTCTCTTGAGTCTGGACGCCGTGAGAGAGGTGGAGCTAGGGGCGTAACCGGCCACGAGCTGCAAAGCGGCACGTGGTTTTTGTCTTTCTGGGGAGGGGTCATGAAGGGTCTTGACGCATCAATGGGCCGATATACCGAACCGCCCAAGCTGACGTTTATATCGGGCCTGCCGTTTGGGCGAAATGGCGAAGAGGTGGTAGCGTCGGTTGGTGGCGCGGGCCTGTATTTCCGAACGCCCAATCCCCAGATACTCGGCGGCAACTTGCCTGGCCAAGAGTGGACGTACCGTGTCGACGTGAGCGACATTCGTGAAATCACCATATCGCCGGTGGAGGCTGGTGGATCCAGCTGGTTCGGTCTCTTCAAACGGCAAAGCCCCGCCACCGGCGAGCAGCGCCATCGACTGGTCATCAAGGCAGCCATCCTTCCCGGCAAGACGCAAGACATCGAAGTGCAAGGGCCCCCCGACGCTCTTGAGGGGCTTATCGCCGAACTCACCGATCGCCGCAGCTTCTATCGCGACAAGAAGAACAACGAAATGCGCTGGGCCTGGCGCGACTAAGCGCCCGCTAACGTTCGCATTCCTCCCTGCAGGTACGCCGGTCCCCCCGCCGGCGTACCTGCCTCGCGTTCGACAGGCCCGTAGCGCCGTAGTACGCTCGGCTACGGTGTCAACGCCGAACGAACGATGGATATGCGGTGCGCTTTCCCTGGCAGCGAACGAAACTCAAGACCGAGGGCATACCTGCCTTTCAGGCACACCTGCCCGACCTGCTGCCCGACCCAACCCCGCTCGAGCAACAGCGAGCGCTCGACGCTATGCGTTCGGCGTTGAGTCCAGTGGCCTCCGCGGAACGGCTGCCGGGCGGCTTTCTGCTGCAGCCGGGATTGCGTCTCCGCAAGAGCTTCGGCAACTGCCGGTTCCGCCCCGGCGAGCCGCCGGTCATCTCGGTCCGCTGCACCGGGGCCGATGGCACGTGGCGCCCTCGCAGCGCCATCATGCTGACGCTGCTGCACGAGCTTGCCCACCTCAAGTACCGGGGGCACGGTCCTCGCTTCTGGGCGCTGCTGCGCCGTTTGGTGGCGCTTGCCACCCAGCGAGGCCTTTATCACCCCGACGATGACGACGCATCGGAACCCGCGCAAGGCAACGGTAAGCTGGCGGGCTCACCGGCCGCCGCCCGGGCATTGGCCGCTGCTGAGGTCAAGCGGCAGCGCGCGGCGGTAGCCCGGCAGGCCGCCCGAGGCTGGCTGGCCGGCGACTTGGCCGTGGTCGACACCCCGCGTGGCCCGCTGGCCGGACGTACCGTGACCGTGGTCAAGGTCGGCCGGACTCGGATCCTCGCCGCGCTGAGCGACGGGCACCGCTACTCGATCCCGGCGGGCCTGCTGCGAGCGGCTGGCCCGGCGTAACCGGCACGAGAACCTTCCGTCACCGGCGCATCCGCCGCTCGCCACGCCGCCGCGCAAGCCTGTTGCTTGAGCCCCGTCGAAAGCATCGGGCGACGGGCCGACGCCAACGCCGCGGACGACGCGCAGCGCCCCACAGGTTCCTGGTCGTTTCGACGGAGCCCAGCAAACAGGAACCTTCCGTCAGCAGCGCACCCGCCGCTGGCAGCGCCACCGCGTAAGCCTGTTGCTAGAGCCCCGTCGAAAGCATCAGGCGACGGGCCGGCGCCGACGCCCCGGACGACCCGAAGCGCCCCGCAGGTTCCTGGTCGCTTCGACGGAGCCCAGCAAACAGGAACCCTCCGTCAGCAGCGCACCCATCCGCTTCGCCTAGCGCGCCGCCTTGATGTTCCAGATGTGAGTCCAGCTGCCGCTTATGGAGCCGGAGTACACCCACTCCCCCACGATCTTGGGGTCTACCGCCACTTCGGTCGGCAGCCAGAACAGCGGTACGAAGTGGTGCTGGTTGTACAACTCATCGCCGATCCGCAGCCAAAGCTCCTCGATGCGTTTGTCGTCCAGGGTGGTCCAGAGTTGCTTGAGGAGTGCATCGGTGGCGGGCAACTGCGGGCCGGCGCCGGTGGGCGTGCCCACGCTGCTGCCCATCTGCGTGATGCCCACCCAGGCGTTCGAACTGGTGCCGTTGATGCGGGCATGGTTGGTCAGCTTGTAGGCGCGGTTCGCCGCACTCTCCGCCACCGCGTCCAACTGTTCCAGCGTCACGTCGATGCCGACGGCGCGCCAGTGGTTGGCGACGGATTCCGCGACGTCCTCGGCGGTCGGCAGGCCGGGGGTTGGGGTCAGCAGCATGCTGACGCGAGCAGGCTTCTCGGGCCCATACCCGGCCTGCGCCAGGATGCTGCGGGCGGCGGCTTGGTCATAGCCGTACTCCACGGGGAACCGCGTCTCCCAGTCCTTCTTCCACGCCTCGCGCCAGGGAGCAAGCGGGTTGTTGAGGTTGAGCTGGCCCTTGCCACCGAAGAACGACTTGTTCAACTCGTCGCGGTTAACGGCTTTGCTGAGCGCGCGCCGCACGCGAGCATCCGCCAGCGGGACGTTCGGTTCCATCCAGCCGGAGTTCAAGTCATTGCGGTCCTTCAGGGCGCAGCAGCGGAAGGTGACGTTCACCCGGTAGGCTGGCGTCGTCCCGGTGAGCACCTTGTAACCCTGGCGCTCCACTTGCACCAACAGGTCTTGTGGCAGCGGGGTCATCTGCACTTCGCCGGTCAGCAACGCCGCCATGCGGGTGGATGCCTCTTTGATGAAGCGGAACTCGAACTCGGGGAACTCGGGGGTGGCCTTCCAGTGCGGGAACGGCACCCGTTCAAACCGCAGGAACTGACTCTGGGCCCGGTCCTTGTACATATAGGGACCGGTGCCCGGGAGCGCCGGCTTGGTGATGTCGGTGGGCGGCCCCAGTTGCTCGAAGGCCTTACTGCTCCAAATCTCGTAGCCGCCCAACTGGTCCGACACGTAGTCCAGGAAGTTGGCGTCGGGCCGGTTGAGCTTGATGACCGCCTCATAGTCGCTCACCACCTCGATCTCTTTGACGGCGCCCCACCACATCTCGGTGACACCGGATATGGAGTCCCGCTTGTTGATCTCGCGGAAGGGAGGGTTGAGATCGCGGGCGGTGAACTCCCCCCAGTCGCGGGTGACGGCGCCGGTGGACGTGTGGAACTTCACGCCCTGGCGCAACTTGAAGGCGTAGGATGCTCCATCGGCCCCCACCTTCCACTCGGTAGCCAGCGCCGGCACACGCTTGCCGTTCTTCTCATCCACGCCCAACAGCGTCTCGTACATGGGCGTAAGCTGCCAGCTACTGGGCGTGGCGTTATTGCGGGTCTCGTTCACTTCCTTGGCGGGCACCTCGGTGGCAAACACCAGACGGTTCACCTTCGGTTTACCCGGCTCGCTGCTGGTGGACGCCGTGCCGCCGGCGCCCTGCGGAGAGCTGCAACCCGCGGCCAGCGCGGTGAGGGCCGCGCCCACTGCTACGCACCAGAGGCGAACGAAGACCGTTGCCGACAGCGCACCCACAGGGATCGTCTTGGTCACAGCATCCACCTTTGCCTGCTATCTCGCGGCGCGCCGTGGGTGGGTAGGGGCCACCCAGCCTCCGACGGCTCGCTGCGGCGATTCGCGGATGCTATAGACAAGGTGGATACGTTGTCAACTTAGTTCAAGGTTTCACAAATGTCTGGCGCGGCGAGCGGGCCGGAGAAGCCCGATAGCGATCGCCTGCCCGGCCTTGCGAATCGGTTAAGCCGTAAGCACGAAGGGTGTACCGGCGCCGGCAGCACGGGCCCACTCATACGCCCACTGCGCCATCGCCAGGTCGTGCACGTTGGCTGCGGTCAGCACGTACACGACAATGTCGTCGGCGGTGCGACGGGGATTGGCGCCGGCCGCAACCACCGCCGTCAACTCCGCGCCCAGGTGCTCTCGGGTGAAGGCGCCCGCCTTGATGGGCGTGCTGTAGGGCTCCCGCGGAATCGGGTTGTCGGCGACACCCTCCCAAGTGACGAACACCGACCGAGCCTGGGTGACGAACTCGGGCGCCAGTTGCTGCTCGCTCACGTCAATCACCAGCGCCCCCTTTTGGAGCTGCTCGGGCCGCAGCAGCACCTCTCGGGCGCTGTTCGCAAGCGCAACCACGCCGGCGTCGCCCACTGCCTCGTCAATCGAATCGACATGGCGGAAGGGCACGCCCAGCCAGCCAGTCATCGCTTCGGCGAAGGCTGCCCGATGCTGCACGTTCGGGCTATAAACGAACGCGCCCTGCAGGTCGGGCATGGCCCGCACGATGGCCTGTGCCTGGGTACGCGCCTGCTGGCCCGACCCGATAACCGCCAAGGTGTGGGTCCGGGGAGGCGCGAGGTATTTGGCGGCCAGCCCGCCCGAAGCGCCCACGCGGATTGGATTGATGGTGCCGAAATTCATCATCGAGAGTACGCCGCCGGTCTCGCCATCGGCCAGTACGTAACTGCGGTTGTTGGCGGCTTGGCCGTTGCCCTGAATCCGCACGCCGGTGTGCAGGCCGGCGCCGGTGGCCAGCGTCAGCCGGGCGCTCGGCCGTCCGTTGCCCATGGCCCTGCCCATGAACGTCGACTGCGTCACGCCGCCGGCATGGAGCGCCTTGGTGGCAGCCTCCAGCGCTGCAATCGCGCCGTCGATGACCGCGGCATCACGAGTGAGGGGTAGCAGGTCGGCCTCGGTCAACAGCAAGGCATCGGTGGGCATCGGGTCTCCTGTAGCGTGGGTGCAGTTATGGGCGTCGCGGGTGTGCGATTGGCGAAAGAAGCGACCGAGGGGTAGGGGCTGGCGTTCTATCACGCCCCATGGTACAGAATGAGTCCTGCCAAGCCTGCTCCGGCAACCAGCACTGGCTCCTGGAGCTTGAAACGCCAGAGCAGCCCGAGGCCGACGACCGCAATGACCCCAGTGGGTATGTCAAAGATGGCCCGCTGGCCGAGCACCACCACCGCGCCGGCAATGGCGCCGCTGGCAGCCGCGGTCGCGCCGGCCACGAACGCCTTCAACTGCGGGTTATCTCGGTGCCGGCGGAACCACGGCGCCGGCACAATGGTGAACACATACACCGGCAGAAAGATGCCGATAGCAGCGAGCGCCGCTCCGGCGACACCGGCTACCAGGTAGCCGATAAAGGCCACCGTGATAACCACCGGCCCGGGGGTGATGAGAGCGACGGCCACCGCATCAAGGAATTGTTGGTCATTCAGCCAGCCGAGTTCGTGCACCACGCCCTGTTGCAAGAACGGGACGATGGCGAGCCCGCTGCCGAACACGAACGCCCCGGCCTTGGTGAAGAACAGCAGCACCTGGAGCAGCACGTTGTCGCCGGCCGCTGTGGTGCTGGCGCTCAACAGGAACGTCTCCATCAGCCAGATGAGCAGCGCCCCCACGCTGCATGCGGTGGTGATGACCAATGCCCGCACCCTGCCGGGCCACGCTCGCAGCAGCACTGCCGCCAGCCCTGCAGCCAAGAACAGCACCGCCAACTCGGCCTGCGACACCAGGGTTGCCAGGAACAGCACGGCGAAAATACCCCACAGCACCGGCTCCCGTTTGTTGGTGCCGCGCGCCAGCCGGTAGGCCGCCATAGCGATGATGGCAATGACCACCGCGCCGATACCATAGAAGAGCGCCTGCATCCACGGCAGCCCGCCGTATGCCACGTACAACCACGAGAGGCCCAGCACCATCAGGAACGAGGGCAGAATGAACGCCAGGCCTACCAGCGTGGCGCCCAACACGCCCGCCTGGAAGTAGCCGATGGCAATGGCGGTCTGCGCGGCCAGCGGGCCCGGCATGATCTGGGCCAAAGCCAGCGACAGGTTGTAGGTCGCCTCGTCGATAAGCCGGCCTTCATCCACCAGGTCCTTCCGCATGTAACCAACCAGTGCCGCCGGGCCACCGAAACCGATGGTGCCCAGCCTCAGGAAGTAGAAGACCAATGCGCGGAGTGCCGCCGGGCCCTGAGTAGAGTTGGACGCAGAGGCGTCGGTCAACGGTCACCTCTCAATGCTAAGTTTCGATCATGGCGATGAGCGCCGCAGGGGCGTCGCCGGTGTACCTACTCGCTCTGGTCGCCCACCAGAGTAAGGAGAAACACCCCCACATCACAACAATGTGGGGGTGTCAGGTGGGTCGTGGTCGCCCTGAACTAGCCGCCGGTGGTCAACGCCGCCTGGCGGGCCTCCTCGATGCGCTGGTGCAGTTCCACCACCAGGGGAACCGCGCCCCCGTAGCGATCGGCGTCGTCTTGCACGAAGCCTTTGTGATAGTTGGCGCGGAAGTTGCCGGAGCCTCCCATCTGCTCCTTGGCCCAGTTGGGGTTCAGCCAGCGCTCCGGGGGAGCGCCGCTGCCGTACAGAATGGGCCCCGCCTCGGCCTCGGTGCGGAAGACGTTCATGGGGTCTTCGCCGCGCTCCACCTTGCGGATGTTCTCGTCGAGCTGACGGCGCAGGAAGATGACCGGCACGTCGGTCCGGCCCAGCTTCTCTTTGCTGCGATCGACAATCGCACCCTGTGCCCACCAGGCGATCATGTCTTGCGCCAGGACGAAGTCGAGGATCGGCTTGCCGTTCTCGTCGTACATCGGGGCCTCGTACCAGGGAATCGACTCCTGCTTCGGTGCGTCGATGCCTGGAGGCGCCGAATAGCACTGGTAGCAGATGTGCAGGGTGTGGGTGTCGTCGATGGGCACGCGGATCTGGAACTCGCTGCGGGGGGCGCCGGCGCTGCCGGTCTGAGTCCAGAAGGGGAAGATCACCGTGGAGTGCCGCGAGACGCGGTCCTCCTCGGCCCCCAGTTCTTTGGCGTAGATGACACCCTTCTCCATGCCGTACTGGGTGGGGTTGGCGTACAGGCCCTTGATACCGACGCCCATCTTGATGCGGGAGTACACGGTGAAGGTCTGTTTGTCCTCCGAGCGAGACTCCCATTGGCCGGACTTCTCCAGCGAGTACTTGAACATCTCGCCGTGCAGCCACACGCTGTGGGTGGGGTCGCCGGTGTTCTCCTGGCACTGCAGCCAGTTGCAGTTCAGGGTGTTGATGCCGATCTGGCGCACGGCGTTGGGCCACACCAGGATGTCCCAGCGCGGCAGCACGGGCGCCGGCTGCGGCCCCATGTAGGCGAACAACAGCCCGCCCAGCTCCTGCACCGGATAGCCGCCGATGTTGATCCGCTCCTTGAACGAGCTGTCGGCAGCCTCCAACGGGGTGTCGGTGCACTGGCCGCTTTCGTCATACCTCCAGCCGTGATAGGGACAGCGCAGGCCGTGCTCGTCAGGAATGCCCCACTGCATGTCCACCAGCCGGTGGGCGCAGCGCTCGCCGATCAGCCCATAGGTGCCCGACTTGTCGCGGTACAGCGTCAGGTCCTCACCCAACAGCCGCACCTTGCGTACCGGGTCCTCGTCCAGTTGCGAGGTCGCGGCGAAGGGTATCCAGTAGCGGCGCATCAGTTCGCCGCAGGGCGTGCCGGGGCCAACCCTCGTCAGTCGTTCGTTTGCTTCTACGCTCAGCATCGGTTGCGCTCCTAGATAGAGATGTTGGTTCGGCCCGTCCCGGTGGACGACTTGGACGAATCGTAGCCATCGCCCTCCACAAAGGCCACCAAATCGAAGGATGTGGCGTCCATCAGCGACCCCTCCTTGCCGGGGTCGAACGGCGACTCGACCACACGAAGCGACGCCGTCTTCTGGTCGGCGGCGATGCTCACCACCTCGCCCACCGTGCCGTCCTCCAGCAGGACGCGCGCACCTTTGGTCAGTTCAGATACTTCCACGCGAGGAACACTTTCCGCAGACGGTGTCTGCTGGCTATTTGTCGAGCCATGCGAAGGCCTCATGCTCGCCGTTGGCGAAGTGGGTGCGCCAGTTCCGCACGTATGGCTGCGAGAAGGCCCAAGCGGCGGGGTAGATGATGCCGGGGTCCCAGGCCTGGTCGTTGATACGCTTGACGGCGGCCCGCATGGCCTCCCGCCGCTTGGCCGGCTCCAGCGCCTCGCGGGTGGCCCGCAGCAGCTTGTCCAGCTCGGAGTCGTTCACGCCCACCCAGTTTAGGGTGGAGGTGCTGTTGAACTCGCCGTAGAGGAAGGAGTCGGCGTCAGCCTCCAGCAAGCCACCGCCACTGTTGCGGTACAGGTCGAAGTCGCCGCGGTAGAGGCGGGGCCGGTGCTGTTCGCGCGGCAGCATGGTGAACTTCACCTCGATGCCGGCCTTCTTGAGCTGGCTCTGCAGCAGTTCGTGCTGGGCGGTCTCGTCGCTATCGGTGATGATCATTTCAAGGGTCAGGCCTTGGGCGTGCCCGGCTTCCGCCAGCAACTGCTTGGCGCGGTTCACGTCGTAGGGCAGCAGCGCGGCCATCTCCTGCTCGGTGAACAGACCGGGCCAGCTACCGGCCAAGAACGGCTTGGCGTCGCCGCCGAACATCACCTTGCTCTGCTCCTGGCGGTCAATCGCCATGGAGATGGCACGGCGTACCCGCACGTCCTGCAAGGCGGGGGACTTGCGCTGCGAAAGCAGCAGCGCGTTCCCAATCGGGATGGTGTAGGTGAACAACTGCGCCTGCGGGTTGGCCGCCTGCACGTTCTGTGCAACGTTATGCGCGGTGACAGTCCAGACGTCGAGCTGCTTGGTGCGGAAGGCCGCCTGCTGGGTCGAGACGTCGGAGATGACGACTTTGCGGATGGTGTCGAGGTAGACCTTCTCGGCCTGCCAGTACGCGGGGTTCTTCTGGAGCATCCAG
>CAXNDA010000042.1:0-10333 GCA_964200875.1 Chloroflexota bacterium
GCCCTGTTGCTGCTGGTGATGGCCGAGCGCAACTTCGCGCTGGGCGTCGCGTACTCCAAAACCGAGCTAGTGCAGGTGGCGGTGTTCGGCTCGGTACTGCTGGGCGACCCGCTGTCACTCCCCGCCGCGCTCGCCATCTTTGTGGCCACCGCCGGGGTGCTGCTGCTCAGTCCGGCGGACCGCGCCCACCCCGTGCGCAGCCTGGTGATGGGCTGGACCAGCCGGTCGGCGCTGCTGGGGTTCGCGTCGGGGGCGTGCTTTGCGCTGGCGGCTACCGGTTACCGCGGCGGAGCGCTGGCACTGGGCGCGTCGACCCATTTCTTGCTGGCTGCCGCCTACACGCTGGTATGGGCGCAGGCCGTGCAGGTGGTGATGCTGGGGGGCTGGCTGCTGGTGCGCAACCGAGCGGTGCTGGTGGGGGTGGCGCGCGCCTGGCGTACTTCGCTGTTCGCCGGATTCATGGGCGCGGCAGCCTCCGTGGGCTGGTTCACCGCCATGGCCATCGAACCTGTAGCGCACGTCCGGACGCTCGGTCTGGTGGAGCTGCTGTTCAGCCTGGTGGTGTCGCGCCGGTTGTTTCAAGAGCGGCTCTCGCGCCTGGAGGTGTCGGGTTTGGCGCTCCTGACCGTAGGCCTCATTATCATCACACTGGGCCACTGATCGCACTCAGGTGGCCACCAATACAGAAGGCGGACCCTTACAGGCCCGCCTTTGATCGGTCGGTGTTGAAGATCCCGGCTATGCTGCCGCGGTAGCGCGGGTCACGCGCTCAACGGATTCAGCGATTGCTTTTCCGCCACAGCGGCCACAGCGGAGGCCGCGCGGGGTCTTAACAATGCTGCCGGGGATGGGCTGACGAACAACCTTGGCGTT
Source organism: Chloroflexota bacterium (assembly GCA_964200875.1). GTDB lineage: Bacteria > Chloroflexota > Dehalococcoidia > SHYD01 > SHYD01 > SHYE01. The sequence goes on from CAXNDA010000042.1 coordinate 874, forward strand.
TCCGAAGAAACCTACCTGTTCGCCCTCCAGCTCCCCAAGATACCGGCCACAGTTCAGGCACCGGATCTCTGCTCGTACACGCATTGCGTTCCTCCCCTCCCTTCCTGCAGTCTCAGCCCCTATAGCGTTTCTCTATAAAACGCCACGGGCTGGCAATCAACCATTGCTAAGGATTCGTAACTCCCTAGCCATATAAGTACCGTAGGAAGCACCGGAATGTTACACAGTTCCAGCACATCTCCACGATTTCCTCACATAATCCCCTGCCAGCCAGACCTATAGAGCAGATTTGGCGCAGCCCTCCGGCTAGCATCGCGCGGTCGAAGCCCCGTCACGGTCTCCACGAAGCGAGGGGTGCAGCCAAACCCCAGGGTTGCGGGCAACAAGTTGCCACGGTCAACAGGGAGGGCTGCTTGACGTCCCGAATGGCGCTCGGTGGCCAAGAGCGTCCAGCTTCGGCGCTCATCCCGGCTAGCCCAGCAAGGCAAACGGCGGCACCGAAATCAGGGGACGAACAAGTATTGCACAGAAACAGTGGGTTGACCAGTCATTTGGCCGGAAAGAGCACTCAAATCGAGACCCTCCGTCAGGCCACCGGTCAGCCCTTGCAGCAAACTCCCGCGCTGCTGGTAGCGGGTCACGCGCGGCGTCCCCTGCATGCCGCCCAACTCGGCGGCTTTCGCAATAGCCTCTGGCAGGTCGCCAAAAGCGTCGATCAGCCCAAGCTCCTTTGCCTGGTGGGCGGTGTAGATGCGCCCATCGGCCAGGGTTCGCACCTTGTCGGCCGGCAGCGAACGGCCCTGCGCAACAACCTGCACAAAGCGCTCGTACGCATCGTCCACCACGCCCTGCAGAATGGCCCGGTTGCTTTCGGTCAATGGCCGAAGCATGGAGGTGGCGCCCTTCTCTTCCCCGCTCTTCAGCACCTCCACCGACACGCCCACCTTCTCCATGAGTCCTTGCAGGTTGGGGACGGTGGTGATGACGCCGATGCTGCCGGTCAGCGAGGTCTCGTTGGCCATGATCACGTTGGCGGGCGCGCTGATGTAGTAGCCGCCCGAAGCCGCCAGCGACCCCATGGAGACGACCACCGGCTTCTTCTCGCGCAGCTTCAGCACCTGATTCCGGATCTCGTCCGAGGGCGTGACGCCGCCGCCCGGGCTGTTCACGCGCAGCACCACCGCCTTCACACTGCGGTCGCGCTCGGCGCGGCGCAGCCAGTCGGTCACGGTGTCGGCCGAGACACCACCGCCACCCAACAGCGAACTCCCGGCGACGCCGATGGTCCCCTCCACGTGGACGACCGCCACTCGATCACCGCCGAAAACCCCGAACCCATCCGACAGGTCGCCGGCGGTACACGCACCGGCGCCAACCAGCACGCCAATCATGAACACCATCAGCAGGCGAACGGTGTTTCTCATGAGCGGATGTCGAGGTACTCGGCGAATTCGGCCATCGACCGCACCACCACGTGCGCGCCATGGCCCGCATCCGGCTCGCCCTCCTTGCGGTGCAACAGTGCGGTGTGCATCCCCGCTCGCAGCGCCCCGGCCACATCGGTCGCCGGGTTATCGCCAATGTGCACCGTGCTGCCGGCGTCGGCCTTCAGCCGTTCCAACGTGGTGCTGAAGGCGCCCACCGCCGGCTTACTCACGCCCACGTCACCCGAAAAGAACATCGCTGAGAAGTAATCCAGCACACCCAGGCTGCCCAGCAATCGGCGCAGCGCGCTGCCGGGCGTAAAGCCGGTGTTGCAGATCAGGCCGACCGGCAGCTCGGCCTCAGCCAATCCGCGCAGCAGTGTGTCGACGCCCGGCACCAACAGCGGCGGGTGCTCGAACAGTGGCTCCACATAGGCGGCGGTCAGCTCGGCGCGCCGGGGGCCGGTCAGGTTGCGGAAGCGGGGTCCGCCCACCGCCTGCAGCAGCCACTCGAGCTGCGCCGGCGTACCCAGATCGCCCTCGGCAAGCTGCACCTTGACCAGGTGCCGGCGCAGGGCATCCATCGCCGAACGAAAGCCATCCTGCTGCATGCCCAACGCTGCCGCCATGCGCGCTGTACGCGCTTCATCGCGTGCCACCGACACCTCGTGCGGGTCGGTCACCACGGTCTCCCACATGTCGAAGGTAACGGCGGTAAAGTTAGCCATTGCTATCCCGAAACATGGCCGGCAGGGTGCGCAGCATGATCTTGAAGTCCAGCAGCAGGTTCCAGTTCTCTACATACCACAGGTCGTAGGCCGTGCGCTCTTCAATACTGGTGTCACCCCGCAGGCCGTTCACCTGAGCCCACCCGGTTACGCCGGCCTTCTCCCAGTGGCGCTTCCAGTAGTCCGGTATGCTCTCGCTGAACTGGCGGACGAAGTGCGGGCGTTCGGGCCGCGGCCCCACAATGCTCATATCGCCCAGCAGCACGTTCACGAACTGCGGCAACTCGTCCAACGACGATCGCCGCAGAAAGCGCCCCAGTCTCGTCGCCCGCTCGTCGCCGCGGCTGGCCCACACCGGCCCGCTGGCCTGCTCGGCGTCGGGCCGCATCGACCGAAACTTGAGCACCCAGATCGACTTGCCGTTCAGCCCCACCCGCTCTTGCACGTAAAACACCGGGCCATCGGGCGACGTGAGCTTGATGAGGAGCGCGATGAAGAGCAAGACCGGCGAGAGCAGCACCAGAGCCACCGCGCTCACCAGCACATCGACCACGCGCTTCACCGCGAATCGCCACCCCCGCAAGCTCGCGTCGCGCACGCTCATCAGCGGCAGGCCGTGCAGGTCGCTAATCGTCACCTGGGTCGACATTAGCTGGAACACATCCGGAAACACCTTGATCGAGATGCCCGGCGAGTCGAGCTGCTGCACCAGGCCCAGAATGCGCTGATGCGTGAGCGCAGGGTCGGCCAGAATCACCTCGTCGATCCGTTGGCTCCGCACCACCGCGTCGATGACCGCGGGCGTGCCCAGGTACGCCAGGCCCTGGCGGGCCGGTAACAGCTCGGTGTCGGCCAAATACCCGGCTACGTGGTAACCCCAGTCCGGCCGGCTCGCCATCTTGTCCACAATGGCTTGGGCAATCTCGCCGGCGCCGACCAACAACACCCGCTCGACACCCATGCCGTGCCGGCGCAGGCTGCCGTGCACCCAGGCCATTGCCAGCCGCAGCACCCACACCATAGGGATGGCGAACAGCCAATGCAGGGCAAGCAGCGCCCGCGAATAGGGGAAATCCCGGGAGCCCAGGGCCACAACGGCCAGCGTCACGAGTGCGGTGATGGCCATCGCGCCGAACACCCGTTGCATCTCGTCGACGCGGGAGACGTTGCGGCGCACTTGGTACATGCCCCGGAAGGCGAACACCAACGGCAGCACCACCAGCACCACCGCCGCCATCGAGAGATACACGGCCAGCCCATGCTGCTCCTCGCCCGGCGGCAGCAACGTCGTGTCGAAGCGTATGTAGTGTGCGGCGCCCAGCGACAGCAGCATCATGGCGACATCGCCCAGCACCATCACCGCCGTCAGCAGAATGTACATCCGTGGTGAGAACATGGCCGCTACTCCAGTCGAAAACGCACGGGTCCCGGTTGTCCCTTGTCTCGCACCGTCGTCGCTGCCGCCTTCAGCAGCCGCCGGAACTCGGCTACCGCCGCCGGTATGTCCGACTCCTCCATTACACCATAGCGATCACGCAGCACCGCAAGCACCCCGGTGGCCGGAATGTCGGCCTGGGCTGCACCCAGCAGTTCGCGCAGAAAGCCCACCGTGTCAGCGTCTAACACCCGCACGAAGGCACTGGTGTCGCTGGCTCGCAGTATCCGCAAGAACCGGTCGAGCGCGGGTATATGCGCCTCTCGCACAATACGCAGGATAGCCGCTGACGACAGCCGCCGGAGCTGCACCTCCAAGGCACCCTGCACCGCAGTCCGCGTCGCTTCCACCAACGCGTCGTGGCCGGCGAAGTCCATGCGGAAGCCGCAAGCATCACAGCGTGGCAGGTCCGCGGCAAAACCAGCGGCGCCGTCGTCGGCCGGGCAGCGTTGCACGTCATCGAGCGCCTGCTGCCAAGCAGCCAAGGCTTGTTCACCTGCCGGCGGGCCCAACTCCGGCACGCCGTCCAGCAACCGCAGCGCGTTGGCGTAGTCGCTCGCGGCCAGCAGATGCTCGCGGGCCGTGGCGGTGGCCGCCACATGCAGGCGGTGCCGTTCGCGATACAAGACGTGGTAGCGGGCCTGAAACCACTCGAAGGTGGCTGAAACTGCGGGCCAGGTATCGGGATGACCCGCCAAGTAGCCGGCGGCCAACCGCTCCAGCAGGCCGGTGCGGTCAAGCTCCAGATCCTGGCGGCTGGCCGGCACCACAGCATCGGCCGTGTAGCGATAGACCCGCAGGTACTCTTGCGCCACCTGCCGGAAGCGCGGCCACGCGCTATCGGCAGCCAACGCCGCATCCACCAGCGCCAAGGTACCGTAGGGCGTGCTCGGCTCGCCGACACTGTGCCCAACAGCCGGCGTGCTGCGCTGCGGGCGCAACACCCGCACCCGCGGATTCACCGAGTCGACCGCGCCGCGCTGCTTGGTGAGCATCACCGCGCGAAACGCATGCGCGGCATCCAGTACATCGTCGAAAGATCGTTGCCAGCGCTCGGCAACCACCAGCTCGCCCTCGATCGCGCCACCGGCGGTGATCACGCGCCATCTCGAGCGCGCAACAGGACCTGTCGCGGCGGGTTCAGCAGCAGGCACTTAGCGCGGGGCGGAAGAAGAGGCGTCCGGCCGCAGCCGGCGCAGAAGTCGTGGCAGCCAGACGCCGCGGAGCAACGCCAGCACCGCCGACACATGGATGCCGCCCACGACGAGCCAGTGCAACGGGGCTGGCGTCGTGCTGGCGTAGTGCTTGCGGTAGAAGATCAACATCGACTCGTAAAAGGCGCGTGTGGTTCGGGGAAGCGACTTATTGCTGCTGGCGCGTTTGTAATGCAGCACCGTCACGGTTGGATAGTACACCACTTTCCAACCCCGCTGCTTGATCTGCAGTGCCCAATCCAAGTCCTCGCCATACATGAAGTAGGCCTCGTCCAGCAGCCCCGCCTGTTCGATGGCCTGCCGGCGCACCAACATGAAGGCGCCCACCACCGCGTCCACCTCAGCCGTCTGGTCGGGATCGAGGTAGGTCAGGTTATAGCGGCCAAACAGGCGACTGCGCGGGAACAGGCGGCTCAGGCCCAGCATGCGGGTCAGCGAGACCGCCGGGGTGGGGAAGCTGCGGCGGCACGCCAGGTCCAAACTGCTGTCCTGGCGCACCAGCTTCACCCCCACAACGCCGGCGTCGGGGTGTTGATCGGCAAAGCCTACGGTCTGCGCCAAGTCGCCCTGCTGTACCCGCGTGTCGGGGTTCAGCAGCAGCGCGTAGCGGCATAATGGCGCTGCCGTGCCGATGCCCAACTCACGGAGCGCGAGGTTGTTCGCGTAGGCGTAACCCCCGTTGTGGGGGCTGCGAATCAGGTGCACCTGTGGAAAGCGCTCGGCGACCATGTCCGCGCTGCCGTCGCTCGATGCGTTGTCGACCACCCAGACGTCCAGGGTGAGGCCGGTGCTCTGCAAGACCGAGGCCACGCACTCGCCCAGGTACTCCCGCACGTTGTAGCTGACGATAATGACGGCGAGGTCGTTCACGAGGGTCAGTATAGCGCCTCCCGCCTCTATGCCTCAGGCGCGAGCGAGTTACAGACCGGTCATCTGCGGCCCATGAGGGGGTAGGTGACCGGCCGCCGAATCACTCATCCAGCAAGGCTGGCAGGTCACGGGAACCGTGAAGAACGTGCAGGATCTCAATGCCGTGACGGATAGGACGATAGAAGACGAGCTAGTTAGTGAACCCCTGAATAGGATACCGGCGGAGGTCTCGAAACCCCGCCTGCGGCGCCATCCGGGGCATGGCGGCAAGCTGCGCAGCCGTTGTCTGAAGAGCGGCAAGGAACCGGCTGGCAATGGCAGGACCCGCATGAAGCTCGAGATATGCGGCGTATTCTAGGAGGTCATTCCTAGCTGGGGCGAGGAACACAACCCTTGGCGCTCGGTTCGGTGGGGTCCTTCGTGATGCCGTAGGCGTTCTCCTGTCCCTACCGTTTCAACTCAACCCAAGAACTACGGCTAGCCGCTAGGTCACTGCACGGAACCGGCAAAGCGCGGGCCTACGAGATTGAGAGTGTCAGTCTGTGGGTATCTCGATGTGGCGCTGGCGTGGCGGCACGTCGCCCGATTGCACCCGGCGACGGACATCCGCCCGCAGCTCCGCCCACCATTCCGGGGTTGCTTCCTCGCCCGGCTCCTTCATCGCCGCCTCTAGGCTCGCTTCAAGAACCGCTCGGGCACCGTCCTTGCCGAGTTCCTGGGCGAGCTTACGCCAGTCTGTGAACGGCGAGAGCGGCTCTAGCGGTAGCTTTGCTATGCGCTCCTCGGCGGCGCGACGCTTCTGATCGGCCCGAACCAATTCGCGCATATACTCACTGGCGCCGCTGTATTGCTCCGTCGCGACAAGCCGGTCGATGTATTGCTTCATTTGGTCAGGCAGGGATATGGTCATCGTCGACATTGGGCCACCTCCACGTTTGCCACTCAAATGCTACTCAATATAAGCAAACTTATTAATCCTTCCTAATGTTGCTTACACCGTCATTGGTTAGTAGGGGGAGGCACCGGGCGTGAAGATGCGACGCCACCCGAAGGCCGCGGTTCGAAATGGCGCATTAGCCCACGACCCGAACGCTGAATTCGTATTGCCGCCGAAGCGCGCTTTGACACGCAACCAAATTCTCCAGATAATCACCCTATCAATGGTTGACCAACCAGGTATCGAAAGGGGTGCGCTATGCTGACCCGTGAAGAGAACGAGCTTGTCACCAATACCAACCCAGGCACGCCGATGGGCGAGCTGTTCCGGCGCTTCTGGCTGCCGGTGCTGCTCTCCAGCGAGCTGCCGGGGCCGGACTGCGACCCCATGCGGGTGCGGGTGCTCGGCGAGGACCTGATCGCCTTCCGCGACACCGACGGCCGCCCCGGCCTGGTGGACGCCTATTGCCCGCATCGCGGCGCTCCCATGTTCTTCGGTCGCAACGAGGAGAGCGGACTGCGCTGCGTGTACCACGGCTGGAAGTTCGACGTGGAGGGCACCTGTGTAGACCTGCCCAACGCGCCGGAGGGCGAGACCTTCAAGAACAAGGTCACCATCACCGCCTATCCCACCGTGGATAAGGGCGACCTCATCTGGGCCTACATGGGCCCCAAGGACAAGCAGCCGCCGCTGCCCGGCTTCGACTGGCTGGACATGCCGGCCTCCCACCGCTACGTGAGCAAGTTCCGGCTGGAGTGTAACTACCTGCAGGCCATGGAAGGCGATTACGACCCCAGCCACGGCATGTTCCTGCACACCACGCTCGATAACAACCAGAGCAACCCCGCCTACGGCCTCACCGGCGCCGGCACGGTCGACCAGAGCCAGTTCCGGGCCACCCGCACGCTGCAGCAGCTCGGCAACTTTGGCCACAGCGAGTCCGACTCCGGCCTGATCTTCACCACGGTCCGCATGCTGCCCGACGGCCGCAAGGTGGCCAACGCCTCGCCGTGGATGATGCCCATCTTCCCGACCGCCGGCCAGTCGGGCGCCGGCACCTACGCCAGCAACATTCGCGTACCCATCGATAACACTAGCCTGATGTTTTACCGGCTGCGCTGGCGCTACGACCCGATTCCCGAGAAGGAACTCTGGTACTACAAGAGCAGCGGCTACACCTTCCCGGAGCTGATTCCAGGCACCTGGAAGACCAAGGCCAACGTGTTCAACGACTACGAGATCGATCGGGTGGCCCAGCGCAACTACAGCTACACCGGCATCAAGAGCTTCCCGCTGCAAGACATCGCGATGATGGAGAACCAGTGGGGGCCCATCGCCGAGCGGACTAAAGAGCACCTGACCAGCTCGGACGTCCAAATCATCGGCGTGCGGCGTCGCCTCATCAAGCTCGCCCGCGAACTGATGGAGGGCAAGGAGCCCGCCGCGCCGTGGAAGCCGGAGGCCTTCAAGTACCACACCGCGAGTGTCATCGTGAGTCCCGAGACGCCCGACGAAGAGGTCATCGCCAAGGTGCGCGAGCGCGTCATGCAGAGTGGCGTCGATTCGCTGCCGCTGGTGCTGCAACCCGCTGCCAAGGCGGCCGTCCGTTAGCCTTCGCGAACCGGAGTACGAGGGAGGGGCGCAGTACCTGCGCCCCTCTTCTTTGTCTGCGCAGCATCATCCTCGGCGAGGAGCCTGCCGCTCGCGGCCCGCCCTTCAGGGCGGCTCATCGCCATCGCCCCCCGGCGACACCGCGCTGCCGCAGGAGGGGAACCGCTGCCGCCCTGAAGGGCGGGCCCAGGGGAGCCACGACCGCGGCTAGGGCTCGACCGACGGCTGGGCAGCAGCATCACCCTCGGCGAGGAGCCTGCCGCTCGCGGCCCGCCCTTCAGGGCGGCTCATACCAGCCCCCCGGTGACACCGCGCTGCTGCGGAGGGGAACCGCGGCCCGCCCTTCAGGGCGGCTCCTCGCCATCGCCCCCCGGTGAGCGTCCCCGCTGTTCACAAACGTCGCCCTCTGGCACAATGGCATCCTGCACCGGCGGCCCCACAGCCTGCCCCCATCTCGCACCACAACTAGGAGCATTCACCATGAGCATGTTCGACCTCCAGGACCGCGTCGCCATCGTCACCGGCGGCTCCGACGGCATCGGCCGCGGCATCGCCAATGGCCTGGCCGACATGGGTGCCCACGTCGCCATCGTCGCCCGCCAGCAGAGCAAGATCGACGCGGCCGTCGCCGAGATCCAGGGCAAGGGCCGCAAGTCGGTCGGCTACTCGGCCGACGTCAGCAGCCAGGCCGCCGTGAACGAAGCCGCGGCCGCCATCATCAAAGAGTTCGGCAAGGTCGACATTCTGGTGAACAACGCCGGCTCCAGCTGGGGCACCACCTTCAAGCGTGGCCTGCTGCTGGAGTTGGACGAGAGCGACTTCGACGGCATCTTCTCCACCAACGTGAAGAGCGGCTGGTTCTTCTGCAAGGCCGTGGTGCCCACCATGATGGAACAGGAGAAGGGCGGCGTGGTCATCAACGTGTCCTCGGTCGGCGGCCTGCTAATGGGCCGCAGCCCCTCGCGCACCATGGGCCTCTACAGCGCCACTAAGGCTGCCATCCTCAGCCTCACCCGCACCGAGGCCGCCGAGTGGGCTCCCAAGATTCGCGTCAACGCCCTCATGCCCGGCCTCATCCAGACTGACCGCACCCGCAACGACCCCAACCGCAAGGCCACCGACGAGCAGCTCGCCGCTAACATCGGCATGGCCCGCGTCGGCCTCCCCTACGACCTCGCCGGCGCCGCCTGCTTCCTCGCCTCCGACGCCTCGAACTGGGGCAGCGGCAGCTTCGTGCAGGT
>CAXNDA010000043.1:0-10283 GCA_964200875.1 Chloroflexota bacterium
CAGGCCGTCGAGCAGATGCGCGACTACGTGCGGGAAGCGGGCCGCGACCCGGCGAGCTTTGGCTTCGAGGCGAGGTTCGATCCCGCGGCGGGCGGGCCGGAAGAAGCGGCTCGCCACGCCGAGACCTGGCGCGCTGCGGGCGCTACCCACCTGTCCATCAACACCATGCGACGCGGCATCGAAGGGCCGAGCGCGCACATCCACTGGCTGCGTGGCGTGGCGGACGCCCTGGGGTTGGCTTAGACCGCATGGCGCACCCGGCGGAGACGCAGAGCGGGACCGGCGCGTTCATCCGCCAGTACGCCCTATCAGCGCTGATTGTGGCGGCGCTGATTCTGCTGTTGGTGCAGGTCCAAGCGGGCGCCGAATCGACCGCAGGGGAGGTGGTGCGCGGCTTGCCGTTGGGGTTCGCGTTCGGGGCCGGCGTGCTGGCCAGCGTGAATCCATGCGGATTCCTGCTCCTGCCGTCCTATATCTCCTATCACCTCGGCACGGAAGAGGAAGGGTACTACCAGACGCCGCTCGCCTTGCGCATCGGGCGCGCCCTGCTGCTGGGGCTGGTGGCCACGGTGGGGTTCATCGTGGTGTTTAGCGGCGCCGGGGTCGTCATCGCTGCGGGCGGCCAATGGCTGTCGGGGATCTTCCCGCTGCTGGGAGTGGCCGTCGGCGTGGTATTGGTTGCGCTGGGCCTCTGGCTGTTGGTCACGCGCCGCACCCTGATGCTGGCGGCTGCCACCCGAGCCTCGGTATCGCCACAGCGCAACCTGCGGAACGTGTTCCTATTCGGCGTCGCCTACGCCATCGGATCGCTGGGCTGCACGCTCCCGGTGTTCCTGGGCGTGTTGGCCACCGCGGCCAGCTCGCGCGATCTGGTGAGTGCGACCGGCCAATTTGCCGGCTACGCGTTGGGCATGGGCACGGTGCTCATGGCGGTGACCCTTGGGGCGGCCGCCTTTCGCGGGGCAGTCGGCCGGGCGCTCCGGGGCTTGGTGCCGCATGTGCACCGCATGAGCGTGTTGTTCATGATCGGCGCCGGGCTGTATCTCATCTACTACTGGGGCATTTACGCTCCGGGGGTGTAGTCCGTCTGCCCCACAGCTTCTAGAGCCCCAAGGACCCCATGACCGCAACCTCCCCCGTCGCTAAACCCTCGGCCTTCGCTGCCCTCAGCTATTCCAGCTTCCGCAGCTTCACGCTGGCGGGCATGCTGTGGATGATGGCCGACAACATCGAGCACGTCATCAGCTACTGGGTCATCTTCGAGCAGTTCGAGACGCCGTTGTTGGGCGGGTACGCGGTCATCAGCCACTGGGCCCCGTTCCTGCTTGGTGGCATGTACATGGGCGCCCTGGCCGATCGCTATGACTGCCGCAAGCTGTTTCTGATCTCCATGGCGATGTTCATCTCAGTCTCGCTGGGCTGGGCCTACATCTTCTGGACGCATACCGCCGAGGTGTGGCACGCCGTGGTGCTGCTGACGCTGCACGGCCTGGCCGGCGCCATCTACGCACCGGCCAGCCAGATCGTCATCCACGACATTGTGGGTAGTGGCCATTTGACCAGCGCGGTCCGCCTCACCGCCACCAGCCGCCAGCTCGGCCTGCTGTTGGGCCCCGCGCTCGGGGGGCTCGCCCTCATCGCCTTCGGACCGGCGTTGGGTATAGCCATCAACGCATTGATCTACCTGCCCACGGTGTGGTGGAGCCTCACCCAGCCCTACACCGGCCACGGCAGCGACGATCCCGCGAACCCGCCGGTGCGCCGCCCGCTCGGCTGGGGCATCGGGCTCGCCATCGACTCGCTGCGGGAGGCGTCGGCCAACCGCACCATTGTCGGGATGATTGCGCTGGGCGGGCTGACGTCGCTGCTGGTGGGGAACGCCTACCAGGCCCAGATGCCCGAGTACGCCAAGGGCTTCCTGGGCGAGGACAAGGGGTTGGTCTACACCGCGTTGTTGCTGGCCAGCGCCTTCGGCGCCATCATCGGCGGCCTGGTGCTCGAGACGCTGCCGTCGCTGTCACCCACCCCGGTGAAGGCTACCGGCCTCGCCGTGCTGTGGTGCTGCAGCATTCTGGTGTTCGCGCTATCGTCCAACTACGCCGTGGCGCTGGCAGCCCAATTCGCCACGGGCATGCTCTCGCTGGGTTTCGTGTCGATGGCGCAGGCGCTGGTGCAGCTTGAAGCCCCGCACGAGAGCCGGGGGCGCATCATCGGCGTGTTCAACATGGCGCTCAACGGCATGCGGATCGGCAGCGGCGTCACCGTCGGCTTCATGGGGGCCGTCGTCGGCATCCACACCTCGCTGGCCGTCAGCGCCGCCGTGCTGCTGGTGCTACTGATCCCGCTGGCGATGTACGTACGCCGGCCGGCGGCGGTTGGGGCGGCCGTCGTCTAAGGCCACTGCCGGAAGCACGCGCAGCCGCGGCCTTGCCCTTTCTCCCCCTGCCTAGGGGGAGACGAAGAGGGGGTTCCGGGACCGCGGTCGTCCCCGAGACAGCGACTCAGCAGACCGTAGTGGGCGCTGGGCGCACCGGAGGCTCGCAGGTCGCGGACAAACAACTGCGCGCATCATCAAGCTGGGCTTTCACCGGGCTGATGGATGCCGCGACTGGTGCGGCGTCCGATTCGGTGACAAAGCTGAGCCCAGTGAGACGGGCAAACTCACGCACCCACTGGGCGTCGGTGGAGCCGGCAGGCGGTGGTGTCGGAAGCGTGGGTGCGGGCACCACCTGTTCGGTCAGCGGTGCCCGGCGCGTGTGCCAGCCAGCGGCTCGCTCGTAGGCGTGTCCGATGCGCAACACGGTGCTCTCTTCCCAGGCGCGGCCGATGAGTTGCATGCTCACAGGTAGGCCGGTGGCGGTAAAGCCACAGGGCACTGCCAGCGCAGGCAGGCCGGTCAGGCTCACCGGTCGGGTCAGGCTGCGCATATCGGACTGCGGCGACGAACCGCCAATCGGGTGCGCAGGATAGGCGGTGGTCGGCGTCACAATAGCGTCCACGTTGGCCAGCGCAGCTAGGAATTCGGCGGTAATGACCTGGCGCACGCGCTGGGCGGTCACCCGCTCCTCGGCAGTCAGGCAGGCAGCCCCAGTCACCTTGTGGAGGAAGGCGTGGGTGTAATCGCGCGAGCGGGCGAAGAAGTTGGTGCGGTGGTACGCGAACGACTCGGTGTAGGCGATGGCCCACGAAGCGGATGGGCCGAAACATGAGGAAGGCAAATCGACATCGTGTATGGTCGCGCCAAGCTGCTCCATGGCCGTGATAGCCGCGCGCACCGCAGCCACGACTTCGGGATCGGCATCCTCGGCGTAGTACTGGCGCGGCACCCCCAACCGTACGCCTCGCAAGTCCGTACTCAGCGCTGCTGAGTAGTCTGGCACAGGTTGGTGCGCCGCGCTTGCATCGTGCCGGTCAGGCCCCGCCATGGCCTGCAACAGGAGGGCCGTGTCGGCCACCGAGCGAGCCATTGGCCCCGCGTGATCCAGACTCCAGCTCAAGGGGAGAATGCCGGCGCGGCTCACTCGACCATAGGTGGGCTTGAGCCCCACCACGCCGCACAATGAAGCCGGCCCGCGGATCGACCCGCCGGTATCGCTGCCCGTGGCCAGGGGCGCCATATGGGCTGCGAGGGCCACTCCGGAGCCTGAACTGGAACCACCAGGAAACATGCTGGTATTCCAAGGGTTCCGGGCGGTGCCGAACACCTCCATGCTGCCCGAAGCAAATTCTATGGTGTTGAGCTTGCCCAGGCAGATGGCGCCCGCCCGCCGTAGCTGAGCAGCTACGGTTGAGTCCTCGGCGGCGATGTGCCCGGCCATCAGCTTGGAGCCTGCAGTGGTGGGCAAGCCCTGCACGTGGTAGATGTCCTTGTACGCAACAGGGATGCCGTGCAGCGGACCTCGGTAGCCGCCTGCCCCAATCTCCTGCTCAGCTGCTTGCGCTGCAGCCAGTGCATGCTCGCCGCTGACGTGGAGGTAGGCGATCAGCTCGTCGTTGAGTTCGGCGATGCGGGCGAGCAGTGCTTGCACCACCTCGACCGGCGAGACTTCACGTCTCTCTATCAGCGGTGCAAGTTCCGTCACGTTCAAGAAGCAGAGGTCAGCGTTTTCCATGATCATCCTCAGCAGCTGAGTTCCTTAGCAAGCGCCTGACCTCAGAACCGGAAGCGCAGCGCGTCCGTGGCGGCCCCGATAATCGTCGCCAAGGGGTAGGGGTACAGGCCCACCGCGAACACCAGCAACACCAGCGCCACCACCGTGACGCTGAGCACCGGACCGATGGACAGCCGTCCAGCCTCGGCCGGTGTGCCGATGTAGGCCGCCTTCAGCACCTTCAGGTAGTAGTACAGCGAGATCATGCTGTTCACCACGGCGATGCCCACCAGCCCCAGCCACAGCGCCCCGTTTTGCGCCACGGCGATGAACAGGTAGAACTTGGTGACGAATCCGGCGAACAGCGGCATGCCCGCCAGCGAGAACAGGGCGACCGCCATGCCGAAGGCCAGCAGCGGCGCTCGCTCGGCCATGCCGGCGAACCCCTCCAGGTCTTCCTTGCCCGTCTGGTTCTGGTAGGCGATGACGCAGGCGAAGGCCGCCAGGTTGGTCACCGCGTAGCCCGCCAGGTGAATCAGCGCCGCCGTCGCCGTCGATTCCGACAGGACCGCCAGCGCCAGCAGCAGGTAGCCCGCCTGCGAGATGCTGGAGTAGGCCAGCAGTCGCTTCACGTTGGTCTGCTGCATGGCCACCAGGTTGCCGTAGGTCATGGAGGCCACTGCCAGCAGCGCCATGGCCGGTTGCCACAGGTAGGCCGCCGGGCCCAGCGCCTCGCCGAACAGCCGGATGACCAGCGCGAAGGCTGCGGTCTTGGAGCCCACCGCTATGAGCGCCGTCACCGGGGTGGGCGCACCCTCGTAGACGTCGGGTGTCCAGGCGTGGAAGGGCACCGCCGCCAGCTTGAAGCCCAGGCCCGCCAGTATCAGCAGCAGCGCGGCGGTGAGCCCGCCCGCCAGCGCGGGGTCGGCTGCCGTCAGCGCGCTGCTGATAGCGGCATAGCTGGTGGTACCGGTGATGCCGTACAGAAAGCTGATGCCATACAGCAGCAACGCGCTCGCCAGCGCGCTCAGCACGATGTACTTGACGCCCGCCTCGTTCGACCTCAGGTCCGGCTTGTCGTAAGACGCCAGCACGTAGAGGCAGAAGTTCAGCGTCTCCAGCGCGATGTAGGCGGTGATCAGCTCGCTCGAGCCGGCCATCAGCACCATGGCCAGTGTCGCAAGCACAATCAGGCCATAGTATTCGCCCGCGTGCTTCAGCCGCTTGGTGACGTATTGCATGGAGAGCAGCACGACGAAGATCGAGGTCAGCGGTATCAGCGCCCGGAACAGGTGGGTGTACAGATCCACCCGATAGACGCCGCCCGGCAGCGCGCCCAGCAGCGTCTGTTCCACGCTGAACCACAGCACCCACACCAGCCCGAACGCCGTCACCCAGCCCAACACCGCCCGGTCGCTGCCGCGACCCATCAGCAGATCGAGCCCCAGCACCACGAAGGCCAGCACCACGAGCAGCAGCTCGGGCTGAACGAGACTCAGGTCCACCTAGCCGGCTCCCAGCACAGTGCTCATCAACGATGCCACGCCCACGCTGATGGCCGGCATCAGCAGACTGGGGAAGAGGCCCACCGCGAAGATGGAGGCGCACAGGATGACGGCCGCCAAAGTTTCGGAGCGATTGGGGCCATGCAGCGTTGCCCACTTCGGGTTCGCCGGACCGAAGAAGGCCGTCGCCATCAGCCGCAGAATGTACACCGCCGTGATGGCCGCGCCCGCGATACCCAGCGCCCCGAACAGCGGATAGCGCTCGAACAGCCCGACGAAGATCAGGAATTCGGCGACGAAACCGCTGAGCCCCGGCAACCCGAGCGACGCGAAGCCGGCGATGGCGAACATCACCGCCACCAGCTTGGATTGCTGCGCCAGCCCGCCGAATGAAGCGATAAGCCGGGTGTGCGCTTGGTCGTACACCACGCCCACCAGGGTGAAGAACAGCGCTGTCATGATCCCGTGCGACACCATCTGCAGCACCGCGCCGTTCACCCCCACGATGGACATGGAGGCGAACCCCATCAGCACATAGCCCATGTGGCTGACCGACGAGTAGCCGATGACGTACTTCAGGTCGGTCTGCCCCAGCGCCGAGAGTGCTCCGTACACCACGTTGACCGTCGCCAGCACCAGCAGCACCGGCGCCCACGCTGCCGCGCCCTCGGGCATCAGCAGCATGCCGACCCGGATGATGCCGAAGGCCCCCAGCTTCATCAGCACCCCGGCGTGCAGCATGCTGACCGCAGTGGGCGCCGCCACGTGGCCGTCGGGCGACCAGGTGTGGAAGGGGAACAGGCCGGCCAGAATGCCGAACCCGATCATGAACATCGGGTAGAACACCAACTGGAACTCGCGGCTGTAGGTGGCCTGCGCCAGCACCGGCAGGTCCATGCTGCCTGCCCCCGCTTGCAGGAACGTGGCGATGATGGCCACCCACACCGGGATGCTGCCGGCCACCAGCACCAGGGTCAGCTTCATGGCCCCGTACTCTTTGGTGCGCAGGAAGGTGCCGAAGTCGGTACTGCTGCCCCACACGCCAATCAGCAGGTACATGGGCAGCACGGCGATCTCGTAGAAGAAGAACAGGAAGAAGAGGTCGAGCGAGAGGAAGGTGCCGTACACCCCGCCGACCAGCGTGAACAGCAGGATGAAGTAGTCTTTGGGCCGATGGGTCACTTTCAGCGACACCAGCGTGCCGCAGAAGATGACCACGCCGGTCAGCAGCACCAGCGGCGCTGCAATGCCATCGGTGGCCAGATGGAGCGTGATGCCGAGTTGCGGCAGCCAGGCGTACTGCTCGTCGAGCTGAAACCCGCCGGTGGCCGGCGCAAACGCCAGGAACACCGCGATCGACAGCAGCAGCATCACCGTCGCACCCGCCATGCTCAGCCAATGAATGGCGGTGCGTGCCCGCCCGGGGACAAAAAATAAGGCCACCGCAATAAGGAACGGCGTGGCCAGAAGGGTGGAGAGGAGCGGGAAGCCGGGAGTCAATGCGTGTGTTGGTAGCGGGCCGGTGCTGCCCGGCCACGAGTGAACGTAGCACACCGCCTGATCGCCGGTCAATCAGCGTACGACGACCCGAGGAGGCTCGCGGCAGACTTCGGTGGGTGCTAAGCTGTTAAAGCGTCAAGACGTTAGGAGGCCTTATGATGGACAAAGGCAGCGTGCGATCGACCCTCTATCTCGACTCTGACCTGCATCGCGCTCTACGGTTGAAGGCCGCAAGCGTCCATCGCAGCATGTCCGATATCGTGAATGAAGCCCTGCGCGCCGCACTGCAGGAGGATGAGGAAGACCTGGCGGCCTTTGCCGATCGGGCAGGTGAAACGTCGATCACCTATGAGGCGCTGCTCGGACAGCTCAAGGCCGATGGAACCCTATGAACTGCTGATCAAGCACTCGGTCGCACGGGATCTACGGGGCATTCCCCGGGAAGACGTCGAACGGATCCTCGAACGCATTAGCGAGTTGCCCAGAGACCCCAGGCCGCTTGGCGTCGAAAAGCTCTCGGCGCAGGAGCGGTACCGGCTACGGCAAGGCGACTATCGCATCATCTACGGCATCGACGACCGAGCCCAGCTGGTTGAGGTGGTGCAGGTCGGCCATCGACGAGATGTTTATCGCCGGTAGCTCGCAGTCTGGCGCTCATTGGCACTACTGTTTGACACCTATGGCGCCCGCTGCCTATCGTGAAGTCATGGCCCCACTCGACCAACTCCCCGCACTCGGGCGCATGCTCATCCTCGCCGGCGGCGTCACGCTGCTGCTGGGCTTGGCGCTGGTGCTCGCGCCCAGGCTGCCGTTCCTGGGCCGGCTGCCTGGCGATATCGTCGCAGGTGGCGACCGTCTGACCGTTTACTTCCCTATCGTCAGCATGCTCTTGGTCAGCGTAGTGCTGACGCTACTGCTCAACCTGCTGCCCCGTCTGTTCAAGTGAAGACCAGCGACTTCGATTACGAGCTGCCGCTGGAGCTGATTGCCCAAACCCCGGCCGAACCACGCGACAGCTCGCGTTTACTGGTGGTCCACCGGGACTCCGGCGAGCTGGAGCACCGGGTGTTCCGCGACATCGGTGACCACCTGAAGCCCGGCGATGTGCTGGTGCGCAACGACACCCGGGTGGTGCCGGCCCGGCTCATCGGCGAACGGCCTGGCAGCGGCGGCCGGGTGCAGGCGCTGCTGCTGCGGCAGACGGCCCCCGACGTGTGGGAGGCGCTGGTGAAGCCATCGGCCCGATTGCGGGCGGGGGCGCCCATCCACTTCCGGCCCGCGGATGGCGGCGACGTGGTCGAGGCGTCGGTGGAAGCGGTGCTGGCTGAGGGGACCCGCCTGCTGCGCTTCCCGCCGGGCGTATCGCCCCAGTACCTGGGCGAGGTGCCGCTGCCGCCCTACATCACCACGCCGTTGTCCAGCCCCGAACGCTATCAGACCGTCTACGCCCGCGAGGAGGGCAGCGCCGCCGCGCCCACGGCCGGCCTGCACTTCACACCAGGCCTCCTGCAACAGCTGGAGGCGCGCGGCGTCGAGGTGGTGTCGGTCACGCTGCACGTGGGGCTCGACACCTTCCGCCCGGTCCGGCACGACGACCCACGGGAACATGGCATCCACACCGAGCACTACACCCTTGGTGAGGACGCCGCCGCCCGCTTGACCGCGGCCGCAACCGAGGGCCGTCGAGTCATCGCGGTCGGCACCACCTCCGTCCGCTCGCTGGAGGACGCGGTGCGACGCAGCGGCTGGCAGGCGGGCGTGGCGCGCACTCAGCAGCCGCCGGTGCGTGCCTACACCGGCCCCACCAGCCTCTACATCCTCCCCGGTTCGCCCTTCCTGACCGTCGATGCCATGATCACCAACTTCCACCTGCCCCGCACCACGCTGCTGATGCTGGTCTCGGCCTTCGCCGGCCGCGAGCTGATGCTGGGCGCTTACGCCGAGGCCGTCCGCCTGCGCTACCGCTTCTATTCCTTCGGCGACGCGCTGCTGCTGATCTGACGGCGGCCGCACCGGGCCGGTCGCAGTCGAGTCGGCCCCATAGAGCTGGCTCCTGGTGTCAGCGAAGCGGGGGATCCTTCCTTGCGTCAGGATGACAGAAGCTGGTGGTTGTATATGCGCCCCTGGCCGATTGTCATGCTGAGGCACGAAGCATCCCCCGTGCCACCGTGGTCGCAGAGCGCCCCATGCCCGCTCATCCTGAGGCCCTCGAAGGACGAGCGGTGAGTCAACAGTTGGGACGGACGGCCCCGCAGCCTTCAGTGTCCGGCCGCGGCTCTGGCCATCCGTCGTATCATGGCTATCGGCCCCAGACGTGCGCATATCCACGGGGCACATATTGACATAACAGGTGAAGCATGGGCAGATTCGACGGTAGGGTGATGTTGGTGACGGGTGGGGCCAAGGGCCTCGGCAGGGCGATAGCCAAGCGGCTGGCCACAGACGGTGCGCAGGTAGCGATCATCGACATCGCACCCGCCACCGAGGCCGTGGACGAGATCCGGGCGGACGGTGGCGTGGCCGAGGCCTTCCTGGGGGACGTGACCAGCGAGACGGCGATGGAGACGGCGCTACAGCAGGTCGACGCTCGGTTCGGGAAGCTGGACGTGCTGGTGAACAACGCCGGCATCCTCTCGCCGCGCAAGGCCTGGAACGTGTGGACCCAGGACGAGATCCGGAAGTTTGTTGACATAAACTTCTTCGGCTACTGGATCACCGCCAAGTACGCCTATCCGCTGCTGAAGAAGGTGGAGCACCCCCGCATCGTCAACATCGCCTCCCGCACCTTCTTCATGGGCAACCCCGGCCAGCTCCCCTACGTGGCCGCCAAGGGCGCGGTGCAGGGCCTCACCTGGTGCCTGGCCCGCGAGCTGGGCGACGAGGGCATCACGGTGAACGCCGTCATGCCCGGCATGGTGGAGACGCCGGGCACCGCCCAGTACAACCAGGAAGAGGCTTATAACCGGGTGATGAACAACCAGGCCATCAAGCAGCGTGTCCTGCCGGAAGACCTCGCTGACCTCGTCGCTTTCGTCGCCAGCGATGACGCCAAGATGATCACCGGCCAGACCTTCATCTGCGACGGCGGTGGGTATTTGCACTAGGGGGACTGACGCCGCCATCCGGTCCCCTCTCCCTCTGGGAGAGAGTTAGAGTGAGGGCCCGCACCGTCAACGCTGGGTCGCCC
>CAXNDA010000044.1:0-10144 GCA_964200875.1 Chloroflexota bacterium
GGGGAGGGCTACTGGCGGGATTTTCGTGACTTCGGGGTGGCTCAGCAGCTGCATGCCATCACCACCTCGGTGGACGTGGGGCAGAAGAAGCCCCATCGGGCCATGTTCGACGCTGCCTTGTCGGCCGCCGGTTGCGACGCGGCGCAGGCGGTGATGGTGGGAAACAGCGAGGTGGCAGACGTGATACCGGCCAAGTCGCTCGGCATGCGGACCATACGGGTGTGCATCGAGGAGTCGCTGACCACCGAGAGCGCTGCGGATGCCGTAGTGGGCTCGTTGGACGAAGTCGCCAGCCTTATCCGGCGGTGGACGCATGAGTGATCGTTCGTTAACTCTCTACTTGATCCGCCACCCAGAGACGGACATGAACGCTGCCCATCGGCTGTCAGGTTCCACCGAGGCGCAACTTTCGCCCCTTGGTGAGGAGCAGGCGCGCCTGGTGGCGGCGCGGTTCGAGCAGGTGCCGCTGACGAGTGTCTACAGCAGTCCGCAGGTTCGTTGTCGGGTGGTGGCGGACATGGTGACCGTGACGAGGGAGCTTGAGCCCCATCTGCTGCACGATTTGCGGGAGGCCGAGATGGGTGAGTGGGAGGGGCGCGAGTTCACGGAACTCGACGGGCTGTACCCCCAAGCACGTGAGGCATGGCGGTCCGATCCGCACTTTGGGCCTCCGGGCGGCGAATCGGCGTTGGCGGTCTGGGATCGGGTGCAGGGGGCGCTCCGCACCATCGTGGAGCACGGCCCGGGCGCCGCGTTGGTGATGAGCCACGGCCTCACGCTGCGGGCTGCGCTGGGCGCGTTGACGGGCTACCCCCGGCAGACGGCATGGAACCACTACCCCTTCCGGCTCACCAATACCAGCGTGAC
Source organism: Chloroflexota bacterium (assembly GCA_964200875.1). Taxonomy (GTDB): domain Bacteria; phylum Chloroflexota; class Dehalococcoidia; order SHYD01; family SHYD01; genus SHYE01. The sequence continues at coordinate 868 of CAXNDA010000044.1, forward strand.
AGTGGCCGAGGTGCTCGACCCGGCTTGGCCCCTGAAACCGGGCGCCGTGGTGCTGCACAAGCTCAACGACACCCGCCACCTGCCGGAGTCCGCCGGTGCCTAACGGACGGCTGCTGATGCTGCAAGGCACGGCGAGTAACGTAGGCAAGAGCGTGCTTGCCGCGGGCATTTGTCGATTGCTGTGGCAAGACGGCTATCGGGTGGCGCCGTTCAAAGCCCAGAACATGTCGAACAACAGCTTCGTCACTCCCGGCGGCGGCGAGATCGGACGGGCCCAAGCGGTGCAGGCAGCCGCCTGCAACGTGCCGCCCCATGTGGATATGAACCCCATTCTGCTGAAGCCCGAGGCAGAGGCCCGCTCGCAAGTGGTGGTGCTGGGCAAGGCAACCGAAGCGATGAGTGCCCGCGAGTACTACCGCCGCAAGCCCGAATTGCGGCCGGTCACGCTGGATGCCTTGGCGCGACTGCGGGCCCAGTACGACGTGGTGGTGATCGAGGGGGCCGGCAGTCCGGCCGAGATCAACCTGCGATCGGTGGACCTGGTGAATATGGGCCTGGCGCGCGCCGTCGATGCCCCGGTACTGCTGGTCGGCGATATTGACCGGGGCGGTGTGTTCGCGCACCTCTACGGCACCCTGGAACTGCTGGAGCCGGAGGATCGGGCCTTGGTGCGGGGCTTCATCATCAACAAGTTCCGCGGCGACAAGTCCATCCTCGACCCCGGCGTGGAAGCGATTGCCGCTCGTACCGGTGTGCCGAGCCTTGGCGTGGTGCCCTGGGTCGCGAACCACGGTCTCCCCGAGGAGGACTCGGTTGTGCTCGACGGGCACGGCGCTGCCCACGCTGCGCCTGGTGCGGTGCTCGATATCGCCGTCATCAAGCTGCCGCGGATCTCGAACTTCACTGACTTTGAGCCGCTGCAGGCTGAGCCCGGCGTGTCGCTAAGGTATGTCGATCGTGCGGACGCGCTTGGCCAGCCGGACGTGATCATCGTGCCGGGCACCAAGTCGACCATGGCGGACCTTCGCTTTCTGCGTGAGGCGGGCTTCGCGGTGGCCTTGCGGCGCCATGCCCGAGCTGGGCGGCTCCTCCTCGGCATCTGTGGTGGACTGCAGATGCTTGGGGCGAGCATTCTGGACCCCCTGCATGTGGAGTCGGACGAAACAGAGGCCGAGGGGCTGGGTCTGCTGCCCTTGGAAACCACCTTCGAGCGCGAGAAGACGACCGTGGAGGCCGAAGGCTTCGTGTTGGCGGCGCCCGGTGTGTTCGCTGCGGTGCGAGGGGTGCCAGTGGTTGGCTACGAGATCCACAGTGGCCAGTCGCGGCTGATCGGCGAGGCCGGCCCGCTGCTGCGGCTGACCCATCGCGCGGGTTGGCCCGTCGATACGGTGGACGGCCTTATCAACGCCGAGGGCACGGTGGCCGGAACCTATATGCATGGCCTGTTCGATAGTGACCCGTTTCGCCATGCGTTTCTGCAGGAGCTGGCTGCCCGCAAGGGCGTCAGCCTGCCGGAGCAAGCAAGCCAGCCGGCCGAACCGGATGGGGACGTCTTCGATCGCATGGCCGATCTGCTGCGCCAGCACCTCGACATACCTGCTATCTATCGCATCGCGGGCTTGGACACCTAATGGCGAAAGGCTTCACCCTGATCCTGGGCGGCGTCCGCAGCGGCAAGAGCGACCTTGCGCAGAAGCTGGCGCAGCACGCCGGGGGGCAGGTGCTGTTCCTCGCTACCGCCGAACCCGGCGACGCCGAAATGCAGACCAGGATCGCAGCACACCGCGCGCAGCGGCCGGCCGGCTGGCGCACGGTCGAGGCGCCCCTTTTGCTGGCCGACGCGCTTGATCGGCATGCAGCGGGCGCCGACGTGGTGGTGTTGGACTGCGTGACGCTGTGGGTATCGAACATCATGGCGGCCGTCACACCCGCGGGGGCTGAATCGCCGAGCATGGCCGTTGCCGAAGGCGCGCTCGCGCAAGAGTTGGGCGCGCTGCACGACTGGCACCGCGGCTCTGCCACGTCAATCATTGCCGTTTCGAACGAAGTGGGCATGGGGCTGGTGCCGCCGTACCCCAGCGGCCGCCTCTACCGCGACCTCTTGGGCATGGCCAACCAACGGCTGGCAACGCTGGCCACCCAGGTCTATGTGACCTTCGCCGGCATTCCGGTGGACGTGAAGGCGCTTTCCGCCCGCCTGTGGGAGCACGCTCCCTAACCTGGCTAGGGGGTTGTGCGGTGTGTGCTTGACGGAGAGTTGGTCCTGAGACCTGCGGGCTAAAGCCACGCAGCACCACCACATAAAACTGATAGGCAATGGCCTCAGGCAGGGGTGTGGGGGTGCCTGTCCTGAGCTTGTCGAAGGGTCCCCCACTTCGAGACCGCTGGGGTGGGCGGTCGGGAAGAGCCAACCCCCATCCGAAGGCCGCGGTTCGACAGCACCCGAAGGCTGGGTACTTGCGGTGTGCGGTGTGTGCTTGACGGGGAGTTCGGCCGTCACGTAGCGTGGAACCTGGAAACCAGTCTTCAGTGTTGGCGTCAATACATCATGCTCTACCCATCGGTTCTTGCGGTCATACCTTCCAGCGGCCGGCGGGTCCTCGCGGCCGGTTTCGGCCTCCTGCTATCCACCGGAGGCCTGGCGATCAACACGCAACCGGAGCGCGCTCACGCTGCTGGCATCGTCGTGACGTCGCTGGCGGACACGCTGACCGCTGACGGACAGTGCACGCTACGGGAAGCGCTGGCCAATGCCCAGGCTGATAGCGCGGTGCATGCGGACTGCGCAGGCGGCGCCGGATTCGATGTCGTCACCTTCTCGCTGAGCGGCGTCATTACGCTTGCCTCCCCGCTGCCACAACTCGCCGGTACCGGCGGCGCCATAACCATCGACGGGGCTGGGCAAGCCATTACCCTGGATGGCGGTGGCAGCCTCCGGCCGTTCACCGTGTCGGCAGGCGCGTCGGTGACGCTGGCGCGCTTCACCATAGCGAACGGGGCTGACCCTGCGGCTGGGGGAGCGCTGCTCAACGGCGGCACGGTGACCCTGGACGGCATGACCCTGACGGGCAACACAGCGTCGGCCGGTGGCGGCGGGGCCGTGGTCAACCTGCACGGCGCTCAAATGGTGGTGACCGGCAGCAGCTTCACCGCCAATGCCGCGCTGCTGGGGGGCGGGGCCATCTTGAATGGCGCAGGGGTACCGTCGGGGCCCGCCGCGTTGCTGCACGTCTCCAACAGCACGTTCAGCGGGAACACCGCCGGGCAAGACCCGGTGCCTTGGGGCAATGGTGGCGCAGTGGTGAACCAAGGCACGGCAACATTGTCCGCCACGCGCTTCGAGGACAACCACGCCTCGCATGATGGCGGCGCCATCTACAATCGCGGGCCATTGACGATCACCAACTCGACGTTTCAGGGGAACACCGTGCTCGATTCCGGCGCGGGGCTCAAGAACAACGGTGGCGCGGTGCTGGTGACCGGCTCGACGTTCACGGCGCAGGATGCCCGCGGCGAGGGCGGCGGCGGACTGTCGCAAGATGGCGGCAGCCTAACCATGGCAAACAGCACCGTTTCGGGCAACCGAGCGGGGACAACCGGCGAAGGCGGCGGGGTGCTGATTCTGGGCGGGACCATGGCGCTCACTCACGTGACCATTGCCGGGAATCGGGCGGGCTCGACGTCCGGGAGCGGCGGTGGACTGCGCAATCGCACCGGGTCGGGCGTCACCCTGGCGAACTCACTGGTGGCGGGTAACACCGCCCCGGGCGGCGGCGGTCCCGACTGCAACGGCGCCTTCACGCTGACTGCGCCGGTCATGCTGACCCAGACGTCGGGGTGCGCCCTCAGCGGCTTGGCGGCGCTTGTCGATGACCCACTGCTCAGTCCCCTGGGGAACAATGGCGGGCCTACCCAGAGTCACCTCCTGCTCGCCGGAAGCCCTGCGCTCAACATCGGCGCCGCCGCGGTATGCACCGCCTCGCCGGTCGCTGGCGTCGACCAGCGCGGGGTCGTGCGTCCTTATGGGGCAGGCTGCGAGCTGGGAGCGACCGAGGCCAGCACCCCCAGCGGGTCGAATCTGCGGCTGACCACTGGGGCGGTTGGCTTGAGCTGGCAGACCGGCAACGCACAAACGGCACAGCATGTGCTGCGGCTGGCCGTCGCGCCGAACGGTCCTGTCCAGGCGTTCGGGCCGCTTCCCGCGACCGCCACCAGCTACGGAGATGCTACGGCTGGAAACGGGACACTGTACTGCTATCTGATGACGCCTGCCGACACCGGCGGGATTCTCGGGCTCTCCGACCTGCTGTGCACCCAGCTTGGGCTGCGAACCGGGGCCTCGGCGCCCAATGCGTTTGCCGTCTCCCTGGGCCAGACCGACACCGCCACGCTCACCTGGTTGCCGCCGGCGGGCGGCGTGGACGGGTACACCCTGCTGGTGCTGCCCGGCAACGGTGACCCGTCGGTCACGCTCCCCCTCAGCAGCGGGGCGACTACTACCACGTACCTGACTGGCGGCGGCGTCACCTGCTTCATCCTGTTCGGCATCCGCAGTTCGCCCGCAACGGTGGGTTATACCGACATGTTGTGCGCAGTGCCTGGCGTTGCCGCGCTAGGCAGGGGGAGCCTGGCGCGAGTGCCCGAGCTGGCCGCGACCATGGTTCCCGATGCGGCTGCCCTCGCCGACCGGATGGCTGCGGTGGTGAGCGAGCACCGCCCCGAACCCTTCAACCCTTCGGTCAGGTAGCCTGTTCGCCATCGCCGATTCGAGCGGCAGCCCCCACGCTGGGATGCAGGACCCTGAGCGCTCGTGACTGAGGCGACGCCTTCGCCGGCTCGCTCGAATGCGCCTGCGGTTGTGTCCGGAACCTCTTCCTGGTATACCTTACCCATCTCGTCGCGGCATCTCCTATAGAAATGCCGACACTCGGAGGTCCACCATGCTCAGCCCCGCAGATAACGCGCTGCTCACCCAGGTGGGCGCCGCCACCCCTGGAGGGCAGGTGATGCGCCGGTACTGGCTGCCGTTCCTGCTGTCTGGCGAGATGCCAGCCCCGGATGCCCCGCCGGTACGAATCCGGCTGTTGGGGGAGGACTTGGTGACCTTCCGGGATACGACCGGCACCGTGGCTCTGGTGGCGAACGCCTGCCCGCACCGCGGCGCCAGCATGTTCTTTGGCCGCAACGAAGAGGGCGGCCTGCGGTGCGTGTACCACGGCTGGAAGTTCGATATGGCAGGCGCTTGCGTCGACATGCCGAACGAACCGGCGGAGAGCAACTTCAAGCACAAGATTCGGCTGACTGCATACCCCTGTGCCGAGCGGAACGGCGTGGTGTGGGCCTACATGGGCCCGCAAGCCCCGCCGCCGCCGCTGCCATCGCTGGAGTGGAACATGGTGCCGCAGGCGCAGGCGCACGTGACCAAACGGGTGCAGTGCAACAACTGGTTCCAGGCCATGGAAGGCGGCATCGATTCCAGCCATGTGAACTTCATCCACGCGTTGCTGAGCACCGGGGCCAGCCCGGGGCGGACCGCACAGGGCGGGTTCGGCTACATGGCCAACGACAAGCACCCCCGCTTCGAGACGCTGGACACCGAGGCCGGCACGCTGGTGACCGCCCGCCGCAACGCCGAGGCCGACAGCTATTACTGGCGGGTGAACCACTACCTATTGCCCTTCTACACCCTGTTCCCGCCCTCGGGCAAAGACCCCGCGGCCAGCGGTCACGCCTGGGTGCCCATCGATGACGACAGCACGATCGTGTTCCACTGGACCTACCACCCGGTGCGGCCATTGACCGATGCAGAGCTGGCGGCCATGCGCAACGGCGTCGGCGGGCAGGACGGGTTCCACCCCTCGGAAGGCGCGATGCTGCCGGCCACCAGCGTACCCTTCGGGGCCTTCTACCCACGGCAGAATGCCGGTAACGACTACCTTCAGAGCCGCGAGGCCCAACGCACCGAACGCTTCTCCAGCATCGCCGGTGGCTGGGCGCAAGACGCCGGGGTGCAGGAGAGCATGGGTACCGTGTGCCCCCGACCCAACGAGCACCTGGGCACCAGCGACCTCGGGATTATCTCGGCCCGGCGCTTCTTCCTGAAGGCGGTGCTGGCCTTCCGCGACCGAGGGGAGGAGCCCCCGGCGGTCAACGACCCCGACGCCTGGTTTGTGCGCCCTGCCGGCGCGGTGCTTCCCCGCGATGCCGATTGGGTGCCGGCCATGCGGGAGAGCCTCGTCGCTCGCACCGGCACACCCTTCGCAGTCGCCTAGCCTAGCTGGAGTCTTTTGCCATGACCCGGAATACCTGTACTCCCCCCTGGATACCAATGTTGACCGCCGCGGCCGCAGCCATGATCGTCGGTTGCGGAACGCAGAGCGGACCCGCTGCTCAGTCGCCTGCTGCGGGCGGCGCAGCGAATGCCTCGGGTCCGGTGACGCCCAAGGTCGCGAAGGTAGCGCTGGCCATCAGCCCGCCGTCGGTTGAAGCAAACAACCTGACCGAGGGCGCGCATTTGGCCTACTGGCAGCTCTCGCCGATGTACGAGTTCTTGGTGGGGGTCGAGGCTGAGGGCAAGGAGATTGTGCCGCAGCTTGCCACGGAGTGGAAGCTGGAGCCCGACGGCAAGTCGTGGCGCTTTCTGCTGCGCAAGGGGGTGCAGTTCCAGAAGGGCTTCGGTGAGTTCCAGGCCTCTGACGTGAAGTACACCTACGACATGCTGATGCGGGCCGAGCCACCCTCGGTGCAGGGCCAGCAGAGCTACATGAGCCTGCTGAGCGACGTGGAGGTGGCCGGCGAGTACGAGGTGGTGCTGCGGTCAAAGACGCCTGACGCCGGGTTGCTCGGCGCCATCAGCCAGGCGGAGAACATCTTTCCGCTGGCCAGCCGCAAAGATGGCGAGGGGCGCAACAAGGGCAATAAGCTGCCGACGCTGGTTGAAGAGTCCTTCGCCGGTACTGGGCCCTATGCCTACGCCGGACGCGAGCAGGGGGTGTCACTAAGGTACCAACGAGCCTCTGAGAAGCACTGGCGGCAGACGCCGGACTTCCCCGAGCTGGAGTTCCGCTTCGTCAAGGAGAACTCGACCAAGCTGGCGGCGTTGCTGGCGCGGGAGGTGCACCTGGCGACTGTCCCGCCCGACCTGGCGAAGTCGGCCGAGGCGCAGGGGTTCAAGAGCGTTGAAGGGAAAGCCCCCGGACTGCACATCATGGGCGGCTTCTATGGTGTGTGGCTCAACAAGCGCATCGGCGCGCAGGAGCAACTGAACGCCGATCCCAACGCCACCTACGTGTTTCCCAACAGCCCGCTGATGGATGTGCGGGTGCGCCGGGCCCTGAACAAGGCCATCGACCGCGAAGCCATCAACAAGGCGTTCCTGCGGGGCAAAGGCACCCCCATCTATAACGAGTACTTCCACCCCGATCGGCCTGGCTGGAATCCCGAATGGGAGAAGCGGTTCAAGGACGCCTACGGTTACGATCCGGACGCCGCCCGCAAGCTGCTGGCGGAGGCTGGCTACAGCCCGGCCAACCCCTTCAGCACCACTATCGAGATTCAGCCCAACGCCCTCTTCTCGGCCGCGCCCGACGTCTCCGAGGCCATCGGCAATTATTGGCAGGCCATCGGCATCAAGGTGTCCATGGACACCAGCGACGTTGCGATTCAGCGGGCGAAGCGGCAGCGGCTGGAGGATATGGAGAACCGCAATTCGGTCATTGTGACCAGCATCCGCCAACTGTTGGGTGTCGGCGTCTACAACGATATTGCTCGGGGTACCCGCGCCGGGGTGCAACTGCCGGAACTCAAAGAGGTCTACGACCAGATCCTGGTGACGCTCGACCCAAAGAAGTCGGACGAGCTGTGGCGCAAGTGGGGCGACATGGCCTTCGAGCGCCAGGTGAACATGCCCATGTTCTGGATTCCCGCCGAGATTCTGGTGGACCCGAGTGTGGTGCGTGACTACGTGTTCCCCGGCTCCATCAGCGGCACCTACACCCATTTCGAGTACATCAAGGCCACGCCGAAGTAGTCAGGCGGGCGGGCGTCGGCTTCATCGCAGCGCGAAGTACCGGGAAGTTCACTACGAGGCGGCCCTCTAGTCATTGCGAGGAAACTGGCTTCGTGAGGTCTGCCGCGACCTCTGGCCCGCTCATGCTGAGGCTCTCGAAGCCTGTCCTGAGCAACGCCGAAGGGCACGAGCGGACTACCGCGTCCCGGGCTTGGTCCTCCGCTCGCCCTTCGAGAGCCTCAGGGTGAGCGGAACAGGTACTCGCCTATTTCATGTCCGGTGGCGCCCATGACCAGGGGCCCGTCGTCATTGCGAGGAGTCTTCGACGAAGCAATCTCGCTGCTGGTGAAACGCGCAGCCCCTCGCCACCGGCCTGAGTCGCGCCGTCCACGCTCGCCACGCTTGGCCAGCCCACCAGGCATACACGCCATCAGCCCAACCCCAATCCATTGCGCGGCCCATGCGGCGGGCGTATGATCCCGTCAGTTTGACGCGGCCGAAGCCAGCCACGGCGGTTGGTGCGGCGGCGAGCCCAGGAGGCACCACATGGCTCTCTCGTATCCCGAACAGCGGCAAGCAATCGTCGATGGGTCCAACCTCATTATGGACATCGGCGCAATCTCCATGAGCAACCACGGCAACTTCAGCGTGAAGGTGCCCGACCAGGACGCCATTCTCATTACGGCAGTGGCCAGCCTGAAAAACGTGAAGCCCGACCAGCTGGCCATCATCAGCTTCGACGGCAAGGTGCTCGAAGGCGAGGTCTCCCCCACCAGCATGGAGATCATCAACATGCACCTGATCATCTACAAGAAGCGGCCCGGCACCGGCGCCGTGGTACACACCCACGCGCCCTTCATCACCGCTTTCGCCTGCGCCCAGAAGGACCTCGATTGCAGCTACGAGGCGATGGTGCGGGCCGGGATGACCGAGGCCATCCCGGTGGCCGGCTACGGACCGCGCGGTTCCGACGAGTCGGTGAAGAATATCGAGAAGGTGATGAACGGCGACACCCCGCTGGGTGCCGTCATGTTGGGCAACCACGGACTGCTGGCCTGGGGCGCCGACGCCGCGTCCGCCGCCCGCGCCAACAACGTGGTGGAGGAGTCGGCCCAGATTGCCACCTACGCCGCGGCGCTGGGCGGAGCTATCGCCATCCCGGCGGCGATGCGGGGCGTCACCATCGCACGGCGCGATGAGTTCGCCGCTGCCGGCAACGTGCGGGCATAAAGCTGTTGCTTAGCGAAACTTCTACCCCCTCCTAGCCTC
>CAXNDA010000045.1:0-10042 GCA_964200875.1 Chloroflexota bacterium
ATACTCGGCAGCGCAAGGTTGAGCGTTGGCAAGACTTGCTGGCAGGCACTCCAGGTCAGACCATGGTCGCGGGCACCAGCAGCGGGGTGCTGGGGTTTGCTTCGGCCGGGCCGGGTCGCGACCGTGATGTGACCTCAATGATCGGTGAACTCTACGCGCTCTATGTTGCTCCAAGCGCCACGGGGCAAGGGATTGGCACCGCACTATTAGCCGATGCCGTCGCACGCCAACGAGCGCGCGCTTGCCACGCCATGACGCTCTGGGTGCTGCGTGACAACCTGCATGCGCGGCACTTCTACGAGGCATCGGGTTGGTACGCGGACGGTGCCGAGGCAACCGAAACCGACGGTGACTGCACCTTCCATGACGTACGGTACCGGCTGGTGCTCGGGCCCGAGACAGATGGCGGTGAGAGGCCTTGACCATCCGCACCGTGCTGTTCGACCTTGAAGGCACCCTCATCGACGGCGCGGCGGCGCACGAGCGCGCGCTCGACGAGGTGTTCCAGGTGCTGCTGCGCTTCCGGCCGAAGCTCACCCGCGCCGGCCTGGAGCGCCAGTTCGCTGGCTCGCTACGCATGAGCGTGCGGGGCCGCACCGGCGTGCCGGCCAGCCCGCAGGCCATCTACACCGAGCGGTTCAAGCGCACCCTCACCTGGCTGGGGCAAGAGGACGACAACCTGGCGGTCCGCCTCGGCCGCCTCTACGCCTCGCTGGTGTTGGACCGCGCCGCGGCCTATCCCGATGCCCTGGAGACGCTGCCGCTGCTGGCCCGGTTGGCGACCCTGGTGGTGGTGGCCAACGGGCGGCAGGCCGACATCGAACGACAGTTGCAGGCCGCCGGGCTGGCCCAGTGGATCACGACCGTGGTGGCCAGCGAGGACGCCGACGTGGTGAAGCCGGCGCCCGCACTCGTGATCCAGGCGTTGCAGCAGACCGAGACCGCGGCCGCCGATGCGTTACTGGTCGGCGACTCGCCGGAGTCGGACATCGCGGCGGGCCAGGCTGCGAGCGTACCCACTGCCTGGCTGAACCGCAGCCGCCGAGTCTGGCCCGAGGGCGTGCCGGCGCCCGGACAGACCATCCGGCGCCTCACCGACCTGTTGTAACTGCTAGAACAGCGGGTTCAGCGGCTTCAGGCCAAAGGTCACCCGGCCCGCGTCCTCCATGCTGCCGCGTTGCAGGTGAATCTGGGCGATGGCGCCGTGCACATCGCGCAGACAGCGCTCGAAGGGATACGCCTCGAACAGCGAGGTGGCGCCGGCCGCTCGGCAGATGCGATCGACTGCCTCCATCGCGCTCTCGGCGGCGTGCACCTGGGCGCGCCGCACCTTCGCGCGCAACTCCATTGGGATGTCCCGCCCCTCGCTGCTCGCCTCCCACATTTCGCCAATGCCGGCCAACAGCGCGCTGCGGCCAGCCTCCACCTGCGCCTGGGCTTTGGCGACATCGTAGTGGGCAGAGGCGGTCTCGCGGAGCTTGGGCATCCACGGCCGGGTCTGCTTGTCCTGCGCGAGCTCGATGAACGCCTCGATGGCGCAGCGGGCAATCCCCAGGGTGACCATGGCGAACTGCGAGCCGAAGGGTACCCCGAACCGGAAGATGGGGTCGGCCAGCCGCGGCTTCACGCCACGGATGACTAGGTGCTCCTCGGGAATGAACACGTCTTCGGCGACAAAGCCGGTCGAGCCGGTGCCACGCATACCGCTCACCTGCCAGCCATCAATGACCGTTACGGCGCTCTGCGGCATCAGCGCGTCGGCCGCCACCGGGCCACCGCCAGACGCCTGCCGCAGTTCATCGCCGTCGTACACCCGGCAGCCCCCGGCCACCCACGATGCCTGATAGACGCCACTGGAGAAGGGGAACCGCCCGCTGACCCGGTAACCGCCCGGCACCGCGACGGCTCGGCCGACGGGGTTGAGCGACGGCGCAACCATCGCCCCAGGCGTTGCCAGGAACGCGCGTCCCCATGCATCCGGCAGGAAGCCGAACCAACGCTGGCTGAACACACCGATGGAGAAGTTCCACCCGGTGGAGCCGTCCATCGACGCGACCTCCTCGACCAAGCGCATGCAGGTCACTGGGTCGACGCCGAATCCGCCCAGTTCGGCCGGCAGCATGGCCTGCATCAAGCCACGGTCGGCGAAGGCCTGCACGATGGCCGGCGGCAGGTGGCGGAGCGCGTCGGCCTCCCGCTGGTGCGCTCCGATGATCGGCCGCAGCTCCTCCACGAGGTGGAAGAGGTGGGCGGTGGTCTCTGCGGTAGCGAGGGGTGCGAGCGCACTCATGGCGCCTCCAGTAGCGGGCTTGGGAGGATGATAGCACTATGCGGACGGGTCGGCCGGGGGCCACCCAGGCCTGTTGGCTGAGCGCCGTCGAAGCCACCAGGCCGGTGGGGGGTTGGACGACGCTGGGGGTGAGCCCCGCCGCTGATGCTTCGACAAGCTCAGGCAACAGCTACCTTGTCATGGCGTGCGCGGCTCGACAGCGGCCTGCCGAGCCGCCATAATCGACCAGCCGGGAACGGCGCACCACACAGCAGGAGGCCAGCACATGGCAACGCCCATCAAGGTCGGGAATATCGAGATCGTCTCACTGCTGGATGTGGGGCACTGGCACCTGCCGGGCTTCTTCCCATCCGCCCCGGCCGACCTTTGGGCAACCTACCGCGGCATCTACCCCGAAGCGCTCTGTGACGGCGATGCGATCTGCACATCCGCAACGGCGTACGCGGTGCGGGCCAACGGACGGACGATACTCGTGGACGCCGGCCTGGGCCCCGGGCCCCACCCACGCGCCGGGAATCAGCGAGGCCAGTTGCTGGAGGACATGAAGGCGGCTGGCATCTCGCCCGATGAGATCGACACGGTGATCGCCACCCATCTGCACTTGGACCACGTGGGGTGGAACGCCACCGATACGGGCGCGGGCGTGGTGCCCACCTTCCCGAAGGCTCGTTACCTGCTCCCTGAGAAGGACTGGGCGTACTACACCCGCCCCGAGATGGCCGACCGTATCGGGTATCTGCAGGGCACCATCCGGCTGTTTGAGCAAGGCCGGGTGGAGCTGGTATCGGGAGAGGTGACGGTCACGCCCGACATCAGGCTGGTGCCGACGCCTGGCCACACCCCCGGCCACCAGGCTGTGTTCCTGGCGTCGGCCGGCGAACGCGCGGCGATTATCGGCGACGCGGCCCACACGCCAGCCCAGGTACAGGAGACGACGTGGGCCCCCAGCGCCGATGTCGACCCCGTGATGTCGGGGGAGACGCGCCGCACGCTGTTTGACCAAGTGGAGCGAGACCACACCCTACTCTGCGCAGGACACTTTCCGCACCCCGGCTTCGGCTACCTCACCCGGCTGGAGGGCAGGCGCATCTACCAGGCCGTTTGAGCCTCGGCGCAAATAACGGAAGAGGCCCCGAGTATTCGGGGCCTTGCTGCTTCTCCGGCCGTTAGGGTTACGCCGCTAACGCGCTGGTGCAGAACATGCACTTCTTGGCCTTGAGCGGCACCTTGCTCAGGCATTCGGGGCATTCCTTGGTGGTCGGTGGGGCTGCAGCTTCCCTGCGGGCTGCCAGCTCCTGCATGCGATTCACTGGGCTAATCACCAAGAAGTACAGGATGGCCGCAACAATCACGAAGAAAAAGACGGCGTTGACGAACTCGCCGATGAGGAAGTTGCTGTTGTTGATGGTCACAACCCATCCCGAGAAGTCTGGGATACCGCCGAACATGCCGATGAACGGCGTGATAATGCCCTTGACGAGAGCCCCAATGATTGAGGCAAAAGCAGCGCCGATGATGACGGCGACCGCGAGGTCGAGGACATTGCCTCGCATAAGGAACTTCTTGAAACCTGCCACTGAACCCCTCCCGGAATGAGTGCAGCCCGCAAGCTGCCGCAGCACAGTATACCGGCAACGCAGGAGGGTGAGCCAAACTGAGTTCGGCAAACGTGCACGGGCTCCGCGATTGCGGGACATGCGCAGGACGCGAAAGAGGCCTCCTGGATGGAGGCCCCTTTCTTCATCTCGGTAGCGTGACTTACGGGAGCCAGCGAACGAAGCCCCAGCCACCGCCGGAACCGGCCGGGGTTCGCCGCACCGGCTCGTAGGCCAGCACCTCGGCGTTCAGATCCCAGGCGGCGCCCGCCGCGGCGATCCAGTTGCGGCCTTCACTGGTGGCGCTGTTCATGCGCTCGTAGGGAATGTTGCACAGCATCTCGGCATCATGCTCCACGAAGGCGTTGAGCATCTGCCGGTCAAGCTCCTCGTCTACCATGAAGTGACTCAGACCGCCGGAGCCTGCCACCGCGACGCGCACGTTGCTGTCGTAGCTCTCGAGGGCCGCCTTCACCGCTTGCCCAAGCTCGAAGGCTCGGCGGGGTGAGGGCTGGTTCGGCGGGTAGCAGGTATTGAGGTTGATCTGCACCATCGGGACCTTCTTGTCCTCCATGATGCGCTCGGACACGAAGCCGTAGGCGTGGCCGTAACCCTGCGGCCGCTCCTTGGTGGTGCGCACCCAGTTCACGTAGCCCGAGGGGCCAATGGTGCCGCCGTACTGCTCGTTGTACTTGGTGAAGAAGGCGATGTCGAAGCCGCTGTCGGTGAGCGACTCGGTCAGGTAGCGGGCCAGCTTGGGATCGCTCTGCATGCTGCGCGTGTCGTGCCCGTAGCCGCGGCCGATCATCTTGCGCCACTCGGGAGCATCCTCGGCAATCGGCCGAGCGAGCTGGGGGATCTCGGCGCCACCGTAGATCGCGATAGCCGGATGGTTGTCGTCGAACATGATCTCGTCCTGGTCATCCCCGAACACCACCATGACATCGGGGTTGACCTGCCGCAGGCTATCGCGCAACTCGCGAATGCCATGCTGCGTGTTCTCGTACTGCTTCTGAAAGTGCTCCAGCGCCTGCTGGCCGTCGTGCTTCCCGGCAGAACGCGCGACATGCTCGTCGTAGGTCAGCGTCTCACCCTTGACGGTGAGCAGTTCGCGATTGCGGGAGTCACCCTGTGCGTAGGGGGTCCAGTACTCGCCTGGAATGGCAAGCATCGGGCTGTGCGAGGTACCGATACCCATTACAATCTTCGCCATCTATCGAACTCCTTAGCCAGCAGCGATGTGCTGCGAGAAAATAGCTTCCCACGATTATCGTCACTTCTCTCGGCTACTGTCTACTTCCAGTAGGCGAATCCCCAGCCCCCGCCGGTGCCGGCCTCGCTGCGGTAGTTGGCAATGTAGTCCACCAGGGTGAACTCGAGCTTGGTGTGCTGCACCATACCGCCCACCGTAATCCAGTTCTTGATCTCGGAGTTGCCCGATACCATCCAGTCGTCGGGAAGGCGCTTGATGTCGCCGTCGTCCTTCTTCTCCAGCGCTTTCAGCACGGCGCGGTCCCACTCCTCGGCCACCACAAAGTGGCTCAGGCCGCCCGACGCGGCAACGCACACCCGCAGGTCCTTGTCCCAGTCCTCAATGGCTTCGGCGATCGCCTCGCCCAGCTTGAAGCAGCGCTTCACGGAGGGGCTGTTCGGGGGGTAGTAGGTATTGAGCAACACCGGCACAATGGGCGTCTCAGCATCGCCCATGATGCGCTTCACGATGAACCCGAAGGCATGGCCCATGCCCTGGTTCTCACGCAGATACTTCAGCCGGGTGATGTCGAACTCGGCTTTAACCAACTCGCGAATGATGTGCTCGGCAAGGTCGCTCTGCACCGGCACGTCACGCTGGACGCCGTAGGCCCAGGACGCCGCCTTGAAGCTGCTGTCGCGGGGCGCTTTGTCGTAGTAGTTCAGGTTGTGCATCTTCTCGCCATAGAACATGGCGATGGACGGCATGTTGTCCTCGTGGAACAACTCCTCCTGATCATCGCCGACGATGACCACCACGTCCGGCTTCACTTCGTTGTAGAGGCGTTCCAATTGGTTGATGGCCGCGGTGGTGCGTTCGTGATGCTCGTCCCACTTGTCCTTGGTGAGCAGGGCGGTCACCTTGGGGTCGACGGTCTGCTTCAGGTCTTCCCACGTGTGGTGCGCCTTGTCGAGGCCCCACAGCTCACGGCTGCGAACATCGCGCTGAGCGTGGGCCGGGTACCATTCGGGTTCGGTGACTACCATGGGGCTGTGCGAGGAGCCAATGCCCAGAACAATCTTCGCCATCTGCTTGAACCTCCTTGAGGGCGCAGCGCCGCATTGCGCGTGAAGTCGCCTCGGTTCTACAGTACGCAAATCCACCAACAGCGGCAACCGCGTCGTATGATGGTCGGGAGCGTTCGCCGCCGTGCTCGCCCGGCGCTACGCATGGTGCGGGCCTTGGTGGCCGGCGGTCCAGCCCCCGGTATTGGCACACCCCCGTGTTTGACGGGGCCTCGCCGGGCTTGATACAATCACACACAGTCTCCGAGAGGTGATTTCCTATTTACGCGATTATCGAAACAGGCGGCAAGCAGTACAAGGTGACTGAAGGTCAGACCTTGGACGTAGAGTTGCTCCACGAGCCCGACGGCACCACCGTTGAGTTGAGCAACGTCCTTCTTATTGAGAACGAGGGTAGTGTGACCACGGGCAAGCCTTTCATTCCCGGCGCCAAGGTTGTGGCCGAGGTGATGGAGCAGGTGAAGGGCGAGAAGCTCATCGTGTTCCGCTACAAGCAGAAGACTCGCTACCACGTGAAGACCGGGCACCGGCAGAAGTTCAACCGGGTGCAAATCACGAGCATTCTACCGGCATAAGGCAGGGAACCCATGGCACACAAAAAGGGCGTAGGCTCGTCTCACAACGGGCGTGACAGCAAACCGAAAATGCTCGGCGTGAAGCGGTACGCGGGCCAAGTCGTGACCGCCGGCACCATTATCGTGCGGCAGCGGGGCACGCGGATCCTGCCTGGCGTCAACATTGGCGTGGGGCGGGATCACACGCTCTACGCATTGATCGATGGCAGCGTGAAGTTCGAGACCACCCACAAGGACCGGAAGCGCGCCAGTATTGTGGCGGCAGAGGCATAACCGTGAAAGACAAGATTCACCCGCAGATTTTCGAGGCAACGGTGACCTGCCAGTGCGGCAGCGCCTTCACCGTAGGGTCGACCCAAAAGGTGTTGAAGGTGGAGTTGTGCAGCAAATGCCACCCGTTCTACACCGGGCAGCAGCGCATGATCGACACCGGGGGCCGCGTGGAGCGGTTCCGGCGCCGGTACGGCATCAAGGCCTAAAGGGCTACACGCAGACATTCAGGCCGGGAGCCTCGCTCTCGGCCTTTCTGCTACCCGAATGACCACCAAACCAGGCTACCGATCTCCAGCTTACGGCGGGCAAGCGCTGCTGGAGGGCGTGCTGATGCGCGGCCGATGGCTGACCGCGATGGCGGCGCGCCGCCCAGACGGCGAGATAGTCGTAAAGGTGGAAGAGAACGGGGCTTGGGCAGCACCCCGTCTCCGCAAGATTCCCATCCTGCGCGGCGTGGTGGTGCTGGGCGAGTCGATGGTGAAGGGGCTCACGGCACTGCAGTGGTCGGCGAACGTTTCCTTGGGGGAGGGCGAAGAACAGCTCACAAGCAAGCAGATGGCAGTCATGTTCGCCATGTCGCTGGGCATTGTGCTGGTGGTGTTCTTCGCATCGCCCGCACTGCTGACGGGCTGGCTGTCGGCCTTCCTGCCCTCCTTCGCCGTGCATGTGGTGGAGGGCGCCGTGCGGGCGGGCATACTGCTGGGCTACCTCGCGCTCATAGGCCGCACCGAGGATGCGCGACGCTTGTTCGCGTACCACGGGGCAGAACACAAGACTATCCACGCGTTTGAGCATGACCTGCCGCTCGATGCGGCCCACATCCAACCCTTCAGTTGCGCGCATCCACGCTGCGGCACCAGCTTCTTGCTGGCCGTATTGGTGGTGTCGACGCTGGTGTTCGCCTTCATCGGCGACGTCGCGCTGGAGTGGCGCGTGCTGTCGCGCATCGGGCTGGTACCGCTGATTGCGGGGGTGAGCTACGAGATCCTGCGCTTCGGGGCCGTGCACGACGATCAGGCGTGGGCTAAGGTCATCACGGGGCCGGGCTTGTGGCTGCAGCGGCTCACCACACGCGAACCCGACGACGCTCAGGTGGAGGTTGCGGTAACCGCGTTCCAGGCGCTGCGCACCGCTGAGGCTGCGAGCACCCCACCGCCCGATACAGGCGTGACCGCCGAAATCAACGCCTAGCATCGCGGGGGCGCCCCGGCTGATGCCTTCGAGGGTGCTCCGGGCAATAGGCGCCGACCGAAGGCCTGCTTGCGGGGTGGGCTACTTGCTGAGCCTGTCGAAGCGACCAGCGGGGTGGGGCCACTAGTTCTGAGATAGTCACTTAGGAACATCCGTCATCCAACCCGCCGTCCTCTACGAACGCAGAGCCCACAGCTCCTAGCGCAGCGCGGCCACCTGGCGAGCGAACGAGTGGCCGGTCAGCCGCATCCAGAGGTCGAAGTGGGGGAAGGTGTACCACACCACGCCGAGCGAGAAGAGGGCGCCGGTCAGCACCCGCAACTCCCACTGGCTCTCGCGCCACCCCAAGAGTTGCGTCACCCCATCGACCGCCATTGGGAACGCGTAGGCAGCCATCAGGTGCATGGGCAACGGTCGAAACCGCCGGCGCAGTGCGACATAGGTCATGCCGAACAGGAAGAACGCCCCATGGATCGCCGTCATGCGCTCGCACATGGCCATCTGCTCGCCGAACGGGAAGAACGACCGCGACGGCATCTGGTGACAGTTGAGAGAGTAGAGCGTGAAGATGGCGTCCGCTTGCTGGTCATACCCGCCGAGGCGCAACAGCGGGGCAGCGACGGTGGGCAGGGCGAAGGCAACAAACGCTGCCAGATTCACCAGCGCCAGCCAGTGGTCAGTGCCCCAGCGCAATGCGCCGAACACCACGCGCTGCACGCTGCGGTCCAGCGCCTGTCGCCGCTCGGAGACCTGCGGCTCCAGCGCTCGGGCGGGCGTTCGAGACTCGCGGGTGGTCATGGCCGCTCGACGGGGTCGAGGTGCATCGCCAGCACCTTGTGGGCGGTGGCCGGGCCGATGGGCGCCGAAAGCAACACACGTCCCTCCAGTTCGATCACCGGAATGTCCTCGCGGAACCGGTCATAGAGCACAGCGTCGAGGGTGATGTCGACGGACCGGTAGGTGAACGCCAGTGCCGTCTGCAGTTCCTGCAGCATTGCATCGGCGTTGTGGCACAGGTGGCAGCCCGGCTTCATATACAGCACCAGCTCACGCACGGTACTAGCCACCGGCCAGCGCAGGCTCCGACGAGCGCTGAGGAGGATCGGGCGCCGTTGGGGTTGGGGGACTGCCGATCTTGAGCACGATCTCGTCGATCTCCTTTTGCAGGTCCACAAAGCGGTCGGCCATGCCGGCTATGCGTACTTGGCTGCCCACCACCTGCACCCACAGACGGCGGCGAGCCAGCCAGAACGTCACCCAGACCGCCGGCACAAACAAGACCGAGGCAATCCAAATGAAGGTGGCGCCCGGATCCTTGCGGGCCACCACGCCCGTGAAGTAGCTGACCCCACCGAAGCTGAAGATCAGCCCACGTTCGGTGCGGGATTCCCCAGGCGCCAATCGCAACGCAATGTCGGGCCGAGCATTGTCCGGCGAGACGTCCTCAGTCTTAGTATCGGCAGCGAAGCCCATCACTGCGAGCTTCGCCTCTTGCCCACCGCGGATGAAGGTGCCGCCGACGACGTTCCCACCGATGCCACCTTCCGCAAGCGCCATGATTGCGGTGATGTTGGTGGTGGGCACTTCAACTATCTCGTACGGCGTGGACCCAAAGGCTTGGCTCAGCACCAGCGTGTCCGAGAACAGCACCTGCCCGGTGTCGGCGTTCCGCACCTCAACGGCGACCGTAGGGCCGAAGGAGTTCTGGTGGAACCGGAAGTCCCCGTAGTCCATGGGTGTGTTCACGCGGATCCGGCCGCTCGCGACTTCCTCGCCACCCTTATAAATCACCAGGTCGCTGTAATAATCCTTCGGGCGTCCATCCGGATAGTGCTCGACCG
>CAXNDA010000046.1:0-9986 GCA_964200875.1 Chloroflexota bacterium
CGAACGCGAACCCCGACTGTCAGGGGCCCCTGACCCTCACCGGCCCCAACCTCATCGGCGACACCACCGGCTGCGCGATCAGCGGCACCCCGCCGATCGTGGCTGACCCGCTTCTGGCGCCCCTCGCCGACAACGGCGGCCCCACCTGGACCCACGCCCTGTTGCCGGGCAGCCCCGCCCTCGGCGTTGGCGACCCCGCGGTGTGCGCGGCAGCGCCGGTGAGCGGCAGGGACCAGCGGGGGGTGGTGCGGCCGCAGGGGGCTGGGTGCGACCTGGGGGCGTATGAGGCGACGGCGGTGGGCGGGAAACACCTGCGGGTGGGCGCATCGCCCGGGCAGGTAAAGCTGGGTTGGGATAGCGGCTACAGCCAGACCGGCTACACGCTGCTGAAGTACAACACCGCCACCGCGAGCGCGACCCTCATCCCGCTAGCTGCCAATGCCGTCGCCTACACCGACAGCACGGTCACCAATGGGGTGGTGTACTGCTACGTGGTGGCGGCGACCGGGCCGTCGAGCGTGCTGGGGCTGTCGGACCTGGTGTGCGCGCTGCCGGGCTCGCAGTCGGGCGCGGTGCTGCCGCAGGGGTTCACACTGAGCCTGCACGGCACGGCGAACGCATCGCTATCGTGGGAGGCGCCGGCCGGCGGTGTCGACAGCTATCTGCTAGTGCGGATTCCGCTGGATGGGTCGGCGGTGACCAACGTGCCGCTGCCGGGGAGCGCGACGGCGAGCGTGCAGCCGGTGCCCGCGGCGGGGGCGTGCTTCCAGCTGGTGGCCTTCAAGGGTGCGGCGTACGGGACGACGGAGGTGCTGTGCGGCGTGCCGGGCGTGAGCACGCTCTCGGGTGTGACGACGGAGGCGGCGTTGGTGGGTGTGGTGGGGCGGATTGCGGGGGTGAGCGGAGGCCTTTCCAGCGTGGTGGGCGTGGTCGAGGGCAGCGGTTTGACCCTCCCCTAGCCCCTCCCTAGGCAGGGAGGGGAATTGGACGGCCCGCGGGCGAACCGTCGTTGCGAGCCCGGCGTTAGCAGGGCGTGGCAATCGTGTCGCAAAAGGCGCGCTGGATGGGTGGGGCTGGGGATGCCGCGCGGTGTGGGGTGCCACGATTGCTTCGTGCGCCTTGCGGCTCCTCGCAATGACGGGTTCCCCCGCTCGCTACGAAGGCTCGGCTGAGCGGTCGCGCAGGCGCTCCATCCAGGCTTGAATGCGCTCCTCGTAGCCGAGGCTGCCGGGCTGGTAGTAGCTGTTGCCCTGCAGCGCGGGGGGACGGAACTCCTGCTCCACGTAGTGGTCGGGGTGATCGTGGGCGTACTGGTAGCCTTGGCCGTAGCCCATGCCGCGCATCAGGCCGGTGACAGCGTTGCGCAGGTGCAGCGGTACCGGCAGCGAGCCATGCTTGCGCACATCCTCCACCGCGCGGTGGTAGGCGGCGTAGCTGGCGTTGCTTTTGGGGGCCGTGGCCAGGTACACCGTGCACTCGGCCATGGGGATGAAGCCCTCGGGCATGCCGATGAAGTGCACGGCCTGCTGGCACGCCACTGCCACCGAAAGCGCCTGTGGGTCGGCCAGGCCCACGTCCTCGCCTGCCGATATGACCAGCCGGCGCACGATGAACAGCGGGTCCTCGCCGGCCTCGATCATGCGGGCCAGCCAGTACAGCGCTGCGTCGGGGTCAGAGCCCCGGATGCTCTTGATGAACGCGGAGATGGTGTCGTAGTGCGACTCGCCGGCGCGATCGTAGGTGTAGGCGCGGTGCTGCACCGCGTCCTCCAGCGTGGCTAGCGTCACCCGGCGAACACCGGCTTCGGGCAGCGTGGCGGCGACCGCGAGGTCGAGGGTGTTGAGCGCCGAACGCGCATCGCCGCCGGAGTACTCCACGAGGTAGGCGAGCGCATCATCGTCGATGGTGGCGTTCAGGCCACCGAGGCCGCGATCGGTGTCGGCAAGGGCGCGCTGCACGATGCCCGCCATCTGTTCGGCGGTCAGCGGCTTCAGTGCATAGACGCGGCTGCGGGACAGCAGCGGGCCGATGACCTCGAAGGAGGGGTTCTCGGTGGTTGCGCCGATGAGGACCACGGTGCCGTCCTCCACGTGGGGCAACACCGCGTCCTGCTGGCTTTTGTTGAAGCGATGAATCTCGTCGATGAACAGAATGGTGCGCAGGCCGGTCTGGCGCAGGCGGTCGCGAGCCTCGCCCACCACCCGGCGCAGGTCGGCCACGCCCGCGGTCACTGCGCTCACCGGCTCGAAGTAGCACTGGGTCTCGCCGGCGATGAGACGGGCCAGCGTGGTCTTGCCGCAGCCGGGCGGGCCCCACAGGATCCTCGATGGCGGCTTGTCCGCAGCCAGTGCCCGGCGCAGCACGGTGCCGTCGCCTACCACGTGCTCTTGGCCCACCACCTCGGCCAGCGTGCTGGGGCGCATGCGGGCGGCCAGCGGCGTGGACCCCTGGGGCTTGCTTTCCCACGAGTGGTCGAAGAGCGACTGCGGGGGGCGTTCCATATGCTAGCGCACCGGCGGCTGGAACACGCCCAGCAACACCGCAATGCCCAGGCCCATCAGCAGCACCGGCGCAACGATGAAGAAGGTGAAGACGGTGAATGCGCCTACGTGGCCCGCCAGCAGCAGCGCGCCGGCTACAATCAACACGATGGCGAAGGCATTGCGGCGACGCTGGCTGGATGCCCGCAACGCATCGGCCACGTCTTTGGCCTTCTGCTGGGCCTCCTGCGAGAGGTCGTCGATAGTGCGCTGCATGGTCTCGCTAGGCGTACCGGCGCTGTCACGGGTCGGCATGATTATCATGAGGGCGATGTACACCAGCAGGCCCGCGCCCCATATCAGGGTGACCACCACGAATGCGGCGCGTACCAGCACCGGGTCTACCCCGAAGTACTCGGCCAGCCCGCCACAGACGCCATCCACCACTTTCTCGGTACGGCTCTTGTAGATGCGGTCGCTCACTACGTCACCTCCTAGACTCCGGCACGGTAAGTATAGCCATCCGTCATCGCCCTCAGGATGCGTGAGCTCCGACGGTGGCGGCCAGCAGGCGGAAGGCCGCCTCGCGCTCGGCCATCAGGCCGTTGTTGGCGGGGCTGGTGGATGGCGCCACGAAGACGCGACTGGCGCCGATGGTCTCGGGCTGGGGGCCGTACCCGTCGGGCGGGCGCCCCGCGTACGCCCTGAACACGCCGAGGCCGTTGAAACAGACCCAGCGGGGGGCGAAGCGTTCGAGTTTGGCCCGCAGTTCGTCGCCCCCCGCGCGCAGCATGCCGGCCGGCAGGTGGGCGGCCTGGGCGGTGGGTGTCTTACAGAGGTCGGTACAGCCGATGCCGAAGCCGGCGAGCAGACCGTCCTCCTCCGGGGTCAGGACACGCGGTGTCAGCCCGCTCGATGCCAGGAGCGGGTAGAAGTGGTTCTGCTTGCCGGCGTAGTAGTGGCCGATGCGTGCGGCCGGGACGCTGGGGTTATAGCCGACGAAGACCAGGCGCAGGCCCGGTTGCAGCAAGTCGGGCAGTTCTGGGAGGTTGGGGAGCGGCGGGCGCGGCATGGTTGGCATGATAGCACGGCACAATGCGTGCGGAACTCGTGGAGAGGCTCTGCTCGCTGTGTCCGGTTCTACCCGGCGCAGCGTAGGTGGAGACCTGGGCACGCTTTGACCGGCGTCCGGGGCAAGCGTCGAGTGAGCCGCCCCGCCGATCGCTTGATAGCTTCAGCGCTGTCCTACCGGACGCCTATTTCTGTAGCCAGATGCGGTCAAACGCCAAGCCGTACTGGCCAACCCAGAAGTTGGGGTGCAGGTTCCTCACATACGGCTGCCAGAATTTGTACTCAAGGTCGTAGGTCAGCGCCAGGCCATAGGCCATGTCGCTGTTGATGTACTTCACTGCATCTCGGATCAAACCCTTGCGCCGCGCTACGTCAGCCTCCCGGCGCTGGGCCTCGATAAGTGTGGTCAGTTTCGGATCGTTGATGCCGCCGTAGTTGTTGGTGGACTTGGGATGGAAGACCTGGTAGAGGAACGATTCCGCGTCTGGTTCCAGGGTCTTGCCGGTCGCAGTCAGCATGTGCTTGTCGGGCGTCCGCCGCGAGGCCTGCACCTCTGCGCGCGTGGTGGGCTTCAACCGTAGGTTGATGTTGGCGCGCTTGACCTGGGCTTGCAGCAGGGTAATCGTGCTCTCGTACAGTTCGCCATACTCTTTGGTGTACAGCCACTCAATATCCACGCCGTCGGCGAACCCGGCTTCCGCCACCAGGCGCCGGGCTTCCGCAGCATCGTGGCGGAGCATGCCGCGCCGCTCCTCCTGCGTGAACGTATCGCCCAGGGCACCCGACAGCGCCCACTCGCCCTTGCCGCATTGCAGGGTGGAGATGATCTCGTCTCGGTTGATTGCGAGACCCAAGGCGCGCCGGATGCGGGCATCGCCCAGAGGCGCGACCCGGGTGTTGATGTAGATGTTGGTGGGCGAGACGTTTATGCCCTCGAAGTACGAGGCGTCCGGCGACGATTTCCGCAAACCTTCGGCTTCTTTACAGCTTGAGGCGTCCAGAAAATCCAGTTGCTTGGTGCGGAAGGCCGCCTCCGCCGAAGAGTCGGCCACCACTACCAGCTCCGTCACCTCATCCAAGTAGGGACGCCCGGGCTGCCAATAGGAGGGGTTGCGCTTGAACACCCAGCGGCTGCCGGATTGCGAGGCGGACGTGTCGAGCATGAACGGACCCGAACCAATGGCCTTGCTCTTGAAGTTGCCGTCCGCATCGAACACCTCACGAGGCACCACCACGTTGTATTGTGAGGCGGCGTAGGCCAGGAATGGTGCGAAAGGCTGCTCGAACTTGACCACCACCGTGCTCGCATCTGGCGTGTCGATGCGGCTCAGGTTCTCGAAGAACCAGCTGTATTGGCTGGCAGGAAGCCGCTTGCCCTGGAATTCTGGGCCGCGGGACCAGTACTCGTAGCTCCACTTGACGTCGGCCGCCGTGAGTTCACGGCCGTTTACTGGGGCGACGTCCTGAAACCGCACGCCCTTCCGCAGGTGGAAGGTGAATGTTGTTGCGTCGGGGCTGATTTCCCACCGCTCGGCGAGCTCCGGCTCAAGAATGAAGCTCTCGTAGGGCACGCCCTCGCCGGTGCGGTTGGTGAGCAGCCGGCTGTATACGTAGCTGGCAATGCTCCGAGCGTTGGTCTTGGATGACGTGCTGATGTCGAAGTCGGTCAGATCTGTGGTGCTGCGGAGCCTCAGGGCACCGCCCTGCTTAGGCTCGGTGGCCGCCCCCCCTTGGTCGGGAAGAGCTTGTGGCGCTGAGCAGGCAACTGACGCTAAGACACCCAGGGCAAACAATCCGGCAGTGACGTTCAAACGAACCTCCAGAGCAGGGTAGGCAACGGGCGGGCGCTAAGCCTAACGACGGGTCATGCCCTCTGCCTTCTTATAGATGTTGATCACGGTCTCCATATGATCGTTGCCTTGCTCCATGCCCTGCAAGCTGTACTTGCTCAGATTCTCGTAGTCGGGGATGGCGCCAGCTTTCACTGCGTCAGGGTGCGGCTGTACGTCTTTGCGCATGCTGTGAGCCGCATCGAACGGCGCGGGCGACGTCTCGACGTAGCGTTTGACGAACGACTCGCGGCCGTCCTTGCTCATCCACCACTGCAGGAACACCGCGGCGGCGTTGGGGTTGGGGGCGTTCTTCAGCACGCCGAGGCCGCTGCCCAGCAGGTGCGGGTAGCCCTTCACCTCCTCCAGGTTCTTGCAGCCGCCGTTGATTTTGCATTGGTCAAGCGTAGGGCCATCGGTGCCGATCGCAATTGCCGCCTTGCCGTTGATCAGGTTCTGGGTCAGCAGGCGTGCGTTCTCGATGTACTGCGGCTGTTGGTCGATGAAGAGCTTCTCGATGAATGCCGCGCCCTTGCTGTTAAGCATGCCCGTGGCTGCGAGGCTGCCGCCATGGGGCGCGTTGGGGGTGCGAATCGTGATCTTGCCCTTGAATGCCGGGTCGAGCAATTGGTCGAAGTTGTTGAACTGAGACGCTGGTACCAGGTCGCGGTTGACCCACACCGTGCCGTCCACGCCGCCACGCTCCAGCAGAATGAAGTCGTCTTGCTTGCTGGCCCACAGCAGCTTGCCGCCGTGATAGTTCGAGCCTTCCTTCACGTCCGGCCGTATCAAGAACGGCTTGGTGGACTGGAACGCTCCGGCCGGGAGTGCGACGGTGACCATGTTGCTGGTGGACGCCGCCCAGAGGTCGTACGCGTAGAGGTTCGCCTGCTGCTCGGCCAACACTTTGGGGGCGAACTCGCTGGGGCGGATAGCCTGATGTTCGACCTTGATGCCGGGATAGGCCTTCTCGAAGTCGGGCATCATGTCGCGCAGATACTCGTTGACGTGGGTCACCACTACCACTTTGCCCTCTTTGCGGGCAGCTTCCAGCGTCTTCTCCCACGTGGCGTCACCGGCGGGAGCATCGGTAGCAGGTGCTGCGCCGGGGGCACACGCCACGGTGGCGAGCAGCACGGCGGTAGTGAGCGCGATGAGAGGGGACCACGCAAGCATAGAGTGCCTCCTTTATCAAACCCCATAAGAATTGTCATATCCTATGGCTTGGAAGGGAGTCTCGTCAAACCAAGCAACCTCCCCTCGGCATCACGCGTTGCCTCCGAGAGGGGTTGCCACGCCTGCCTAGCGGCTGGCTCGCAAAGACGGCATGGGGTACGGGACTCGTCGTTGCGAGGAGGCTTTGCGACGAAGCAAGCTCACCTCGGCATCAGGCGTTGCCTCCGAGAGGGGGTTGCCACGCCTGCCTGACGGCCGGCTCGCAAAGACGGCATGGGGTCCGGGACTCGTCGTTGCGTGGAGGCTTTGCGACGAAGCAATCTCCCCTCGTCGCCGAGCGTTGCCTCCGAGAGGGGATTGCCACGCCTGCCTGACGGCCGGCTCGCAATGACGGTGCGTGCCGGGGGCTCATCGTTGCGAGGAGGCTGGGCGACGAAGCAATCTCCCCTCGTCGCCGAGCGTTGCCTCCGAGAGGGGGTTGCCACGCCTGGCTGGCGCCGGGCTCGCAATGACGGTGGGTGCGGCGGGGGGCTAGAGCCGTTCCACCACCATGGCGACGCCCATGCCGCCACCGCAGCACATCGTCGCCAGACCGTAGCGGCCGCCCCGCTCCGCCAGCTCGTGCAGCAGCGTCAGCACAATGCGAGCGCCGCTGGCGCCGACCGGGTGGCCCAACGCGATTGCGCCGCCGTTCACGTTCACCCGGTCCATGTCCCACTTCAGCTCTTCGGCCACGGCGATGGCCTGGGCGGCGAAGGCCTCGTTCAGCTCGAACAGGTCGATGTCTTTCATGGCGAGGCCGGCGCGCTCCAGCACCTTGCGGGTGGCGGGAATGGGGCCAATACCCATGACCCGCGGCTCCACGCCCGCCGATGCGAAGGCGACAATGCGGCCCAGTGGTTTCACCCCGCCGGCTTCGGCCCGCTGGCGCGACATCACCACCACGGCGGCGGCGCCGTCGTTGATGCCCGAGGCGTTGCCCGCCGTGACACTGCCGTCCTTGGCGAGGAAGACGGCTGGCAGCTTCGCCAGCTTGTCGGCGGTGCTGTCGGGCCGGGGGTGTTCATCCAGCGTCACCATCAGCGGGTCGCCCCGCCGCTGCGGTACCGGCACGGCGATGATCTCGCGGTCGAACCGGCCGGCCGCGATGGCCCTGGCCGCCTTGGCCTGGCTGCCGGCCGAAAACTCATCCATGGCGATGCGGCTGACGCCGTAGTCTTTGGCCACGTTCTCGGCGGTCACACCCATGTGACAGTTCTCGAAGGCGCACAGCAGGCCGTCCCGCATCAGGCTGTCTTCCATCGTCGCGTCGCCCATGCGGTAGCCGAACCGCGCCTTGGGCAACAGATAGGGGGCGCGACTCATGTTCTCGAAGCCGCCGGCCACCACTACGTCGGCCTCGCCCAGCCGAATCGATTGGCCGGCCAGCGCGATGGTCTTCATGCCGCTGCCGCACACCTTGTTCACCGTCATCGCGGGCGTCCTGATATCGATGCCGCCGTGAATGGCAGCCTGGCGCGCCGGATTCTCGCCCAGGCCCGCGCCGATGACGTTGCCCATAATCACTTCGTCCACCTGGTCGCCGGCCACACCGGCGCGCAGCAGGGCCTCTCGAATGACCACGCTGCCCAGGGTGGTGGCGGGTACCTCGGCAAGGCTGCCCGCGAAGGTGCCGAATGGCGTGCGAACGCCGGCGACGATGACTGCTTCTTCCATGAGTTTGTGTCCTCTTCTTGCTACGTGCTGGCCCAATATGTATAGAGACGTTCTCGCTCGCGCTGCCAGTAGGCCAGGCGATCGGCGCCGATGTGCTCGCCCAGCCGTTCGGCGCAGGCGAAGAACCCCTGACCCGGCCGGTTACTCCCGGCCAGCACAACGGTCGCCGACAGCATCGGCCTGCCGCCATTGTGCTCGCGAACGTTGATCTCGTCCAGGATCGCTGCGAGGGCGGCACGATCGCCGGGATCATCCAGATCGATGGCTGCCAGCGGCGCCAGTTCGGCGTAGGTGATGGCACCGCGGGTACGCGCCACGTCCACCAACAGATCGTAGATTGCCTGGTGCACCGCGCCTGCCAGCTCCTGCTGGCCTCGAGGCATGGTGATGCTAGCGCCCCAGCAGCCGCAGCGCGCGCAGGTACACCGGCCGGTCGACCATTGCGCCGTCGAGGGCCACCGCGCCCAGCCCCGAGCGCTCTCCCGCCTCGTAGGCCGCCACCACAGCGTTGGCCCAAGCCGCCTCGGCGTCCGACAGACCGAATACGTCATTGCATACCGCCACCTGGTCGGGGTGAATGCAGTGCTTGCCGCGATAGCCGATGCTGCGGGCGAACGCCGCCTCGGCACGCGGCTTCGCAAGGTCGCGAAACTCAGCGGCCGGCGTATCCAGCGCGAGCACTCCGGCCGCATGGCAGGCGACGGCCATGCGGGTGCGGGCCCAGGCCACTTCCGCCATGCCCTCGGAGCGGACGATGCCTAGGTCTGCCGTGTAGTCCTCGGCGCCGAAGCATGCCCCCAGTACCCGCGGCGAGGCTGCCAGCGACTGTTCCACCGCCATCACCCCCTTGGCCGACTCGATCCAGAGCAGCAGCCGCACGGCGCCGGACGGCAGGCCTCGCACCCGTTCCAGGAGCGTGAGGTAGGCATCCACCTGCCGAATGGTCTCGGGGCCGTTCGCCTTCGGCAAGCTGATGCCCGCCAACCCAGGCGCTACGGCGGCATACAGGTCTTCCTCCAGCAACCCGGTGTCCAAGCCATTCACACGAATGAACACCTGGGGATGCAGCGCAGCGACCCGCTGCAGCACCTCGGGCGCCGCGGCGCGCGCCGGCGCTTTTTCCGCCGAGGCAATTGAGTCTTCCAAGTCCAGGATGAGGGCGTCGGCGCCCGAGGTTGGCGCTTTCTCTACGAAGCGTTCGCGTAGCACCGGTACGAACAGCAGACTGCGGAGCGGCATAGGCACCTTGAGCAGGATGGATAACGGACATTATGGTGGATGCAGGGCCGGGCGACAAATTATGTGCTTGTCTATAGCGGGTGCTCTCCCATTCACAGAACGCCATGCTATGCTAATTGTAGTTAGTATGGAAGCATGTGACTACGCCTAGCGCATGGGCGACAACCTTGATGTTGACGCCTTAGTCATAGAACGCTCCACTAGCTATGGTACCCTTGGGTGGGAGGCGCATTGTTATGGAGTTGAATCAAGTTGAAACGTTTCTGCACGTCGCCGAGCTTGGCAGCTTTAGCCGGGCGGCCGAGGTGCTGGGGCTGACTCAGCCCACGCTGAGCGCCCGCATTCAACAACTGGAGAAGGACGTCGGTCAGCGCCTTTTCGAGCGCCTGGGGCGTGGCGTCCGGCTGACCGAGGCTGGTCGCGCGTTCTTGCCCTTCGCCGAGAAAAGCCTTGTGGTGATTAGCGAGGGGCGCGA
>CAXNDA010000047.1:0-9942 GCA_964200875.1 Chloroflexota bacterium
AGAGGGTGATGCGCGCCCGCTCACCCGCTGGCGCGATGCGGGTACACGCGGACGAGTTGGTGATGTTGGCCTCGGTGCGGTGTTGGGCGGGGGTAACGCGGCACCCTCTCTATAACCTCTCCCTCCGAGGGCGAGATGGGGATGCAGGCGGCAGTTTGAGGCGGTGGGATGTGGGCGGTGGCCTTGCGGGATGGAACGGCGCTGTACGGCGCCAAGTTGCGCCCGAGGGTACGGGATGGCGGGGGTTAGGGCAAAGGGAGGTGGCACTCGAAAATGCGGGACGCTCTGTATCGATTTTTAGCCACGGAGAGCTAGAAATCTGCTACTGTGTGGGGCAACAGATCCATATCATCGCACGATAATGGGAGCCGACGATGACCCGAATGCTTGTCTTCCGGTGCCTGCTTTGTGCTCTTGCGCTGTTGCTGTTCCTGTTGGGAGCGGCGCCCTCCCAACCCCGATCAGTGCAGACCGCCGTTGGCGATGTCTTCGAGTTCCCGATACCGACCGCCGACAGCCGGTCCTACAGTCTGGTGCGATCGTGGGACGGCAATGTTTGGTTCAATGCCCAGCACAAGAGAGTGGGTAGACTCGGCCCGTCGGGCATCCCCGAGTTTCCGATAGGAACGCCTGGCGGTATCAACGTGCTCAAAGGGGCACCTGTCACCCTCCGGAACAAGGCCATCTCCTCGGAGGGTTCTGGACTTAGCACCGTTCCTTACTCGCCAGAAGTGCTTGGGACCGTAAAAGGCAATCATCATGAATCGACCATTGGCTCTTCGGCACGCCTGGCTGCTGGCGGTCACCACACATGTGGGCTTACCACGGGGGGCGGTGTGCAGTGTTGGGGGTGGAATGAGTATGGCCAGCTGGGAGATGGCACCACTACAAGCCGCCGCGTGCCGACGGACGTGGTTGGGTTCGTCGAGGCCATAACGACGATCGTTGTTGGCGAACACCACACTTGTGTACTGACCACTGCTGGCGGCGTGAAGTGCTGGGGGAACAACGAGTCAGGTAGGCTGGGCGACGGCACGAACATCCACCGCTCCAACCCTGTGGACGTAGTGGGGCTAGTCAATGGCGTGGTCGCGATGGCTCCTGGTGAGGCCCACACCTGCGTGTTGACCGTCGCGGGCGGAGTGAAGTGCTGGGGAAACAACTACTACGGCAGGTTGGGCGATGGCACGACCACTAATCGCCGTACGCCCGTGAGCGTGGTGGGCTTGAGCAACAATGTGGCAGGCATCGCTGCAGGGTCCGGCCACACCTGCGCGTTGACTACCGCCGGAGGGGTGAAGTGCTGGGGAGCGAATAACAACAGTCAGTTGGGTGATGGAACATCCCTTGACCGTTACACCCCGGTCGACGTGGTGGGGCTAAGCAGCGGCGTAGCCGCTATCGCCGCCGGAGGTTACCACACCTGTGCGCTGACGACCTCCGGCGAGGTGAAGTGTTGGGGGCGGAACGCTGAGGGCGAATTGGGCGACGGCACCTCCACTCAGCGCCTCAGCCCGGTCGATGTGGTGGGATTGGGTGGAGGTGTAGTGGTCATTGCTTCGCATGACCTGCATACCTGCGCGCTGACGGCGTCGAGTGGGGCTAAGTGCTGGGGGAGGAACCACTTTGGCCAACTGGGCGACGGAACCACCACCGACCGACATACCCCAGTAGACGTGGTAGGGTTGGGGGACGGCGTGGCGGCGATTGCCCCCGGCAGCAACCACACCTGTGGGTTGACGACTTCTGGCTTCATGAAGTGCTGGGGATATAACGGAATAGGACAGTTGGGGGACGGTACCACCGCCGACCATCACACCCCTGGGGACGTACTAGGGTTCGGGATCGGCTTGGCGAACCTGACGATTAGCACAGACCCTATCGAACTGCATTGGCTAAGCGGTACAGTCCAAACGGGCTACACCCTGCTGAAGTTCAACACCAGCACGGCGTCGGCAACGCTGCTCCCGGTGGCTGGCGACCTCACCAGCTACAGCGATGCCTCTGCCACCAACGGCGTGGTGTACTGCTACGTGCTTGCAGCGCTCAGTGGGCCCACCTTCCTGGGGCTGTCCGATCTCCTATGCGGCATGGCGGGTGCGGAGAGCGGGACGGTGATCCCGCAGGACTTCGCGCTGAAGCTGGGGGGAACGGCGAACGCGGCCATGACGTGGACGGCGCCGGTGGGCGGGGCCGACAGTTACCTGCTGCAGCGCATCCCGCTGGATGGGTCGCCGATCACGACGGCGGCGCTGGGGGGTGCGGCGACGTCGACGACGCAGGCGGTGGTCTCGGCGGGGACGTGCTTCCAACTGATCGCTTTCAAGGGCGCGGCGTACGGCACGAGCGACGTCTTGTGCGGGGTGCCGGGGGTGAGCACGCTGGGGCTCGAAGGTGGCGCTGGGCAGGGTGGCAAGGCCCGGACGGCGAGCGAGGTGTTGGCGGAGGTGGAGGGGCGCTTCCAGGGGGTGGCCGCGGGTGCGGCGATGGGGCGGCCTTAGGGGGTTGCGATGAGCGGGACCAGGACTGGGTTCACTCTCGACCGCCGACCTATGGCGAAGCCAGCGTGTGGCTGGTACCGAGCCCCCGGTGTTTGGCGTGACGCGCGCCCGGGCACGATTGCCACGCTCCGGCTGGCGCCGGGCTCCCAATTGACGGCGTTGGGGGGAATGCGTCTTTGCGAGAAGCCGGGAGGCGCCGAAGCAGCCGTGGGGCTGGAGCCGAGCCCCCACACTCTGGCGTGACGCGCGCCCGGGCACGATTGCCACGCTCGGCTGACGCCGGGCTCGCAATGACTGTGGCCCCTTGGTGGGCTAGCCGCCGGCGGGCTTTTTGCTGCGGGTGAGCGCGACGATGGCGATGATGATGATGACGGCGAGCGCGACGCCAGCCACCGGCAGCACCGGGAATTGGCCGTAGGGATTCGCCGCAGCCCCCGAACCCGAACCGGCGCCGCCGGGGGTATTCGCCCCGGTCTGCACGCCGCCGCCATCGCCGAAGACCGGGATGGGGGTTGGCCGGGCGCTGGCGTAGGAGCGGGGCTGGGCGCCCACGGCCTCGCGCCACTTGGCGTCGAAGTCGTCGTAGCCGGCAAAGCCATACTGCTGCTTGAGCGCCGCCTCGGAGCCCACCTGGTTGATACTGGTCATAAACTGGCGGAACTTCTCTTTGCCATGCTTGTCGATCAGGTAGTTCACCAGGCTCCACGACTGGCCATACGCCAACAGCGTTTCGTCCGAGTCGCCCGGGAAGCTCTCCATGCCGCGGACCAACAGCAGGTTATCGCGGCGAATGCTTTGATCCAGCCGGTCCAGGTACTCCCGCCCCGGCGTCGCCTGAGCCCATACGGCAAGGCCCTCGTTCAGCCAGGTGGGGACGCCGCTGCCGGCCGCCCAGTTCACATAGAGGTGGGCGATCTCGTGCCGAGCGGTGTCTTGCGTGCCCAGCGAGCCACCGCCGCGCTGTACCTGCACCACGTCCTCGGCAGAGTAGGCGACGCCCATGCGAATCAGTTCTTGGGCACGGGTTGCGCTGCTCTCCTCACGTTGCGCGCCGATCACGTCGGCGCGGCCCGCCGTTGAGCCATACATCATGACGGTGAATTCGTTGCCCGACACGCCCAGCATCTGGCCGACTTCGGCCTGCACCACCTTGGCCGAGGACAGCACGTTGCGGGCGTCGGACTCGCCGTTGCCGTAGTAGTAGACGGTGATGGGGCCGTCTTGCAGCTTCGACCACTGGAAGCGGGTGTCGGCGTACCAGAACTGCTGCTTGTCGCTGTTGAAGGTGTTGCCGGCGGCGTCTTGCACCTCGATCCAGTAGGTGAACACGGCGCCAGCGGGGATGAAGCGATCGCCTGCGGCACGCAGCGCGAAGTCGGCGGTGATGCGGCGGCCGGGGGTAATCTCGAAGTTATCGCCACGCTCCACCAGGCCGCGGCCGGTGGTCATGCGAAAGCGGACGCTGCGGATGTCGCCAGCGGTTGAGGCAGCCTCGGCGCTGAACACCACCTCGCGGGGAAACTTGTTCTCCACTTTGGTGATGGTGGCGGTGATGGGACCATCGGCCAGCACTGGGGTGGCTGGCGCCTGCAGCGAGAGCAGCGTGGGGATGAGCGCCAGCAGGCCGGCGGCGGCCCAGCGTTTCACATGCATCAGGAGTCCTCCGATTGAGTGCGAGATGAACGGCGACGCAGCCGCAGCGTCACCCTCGAAACAGACGTAGCCGAACTCGTGCCGGACGACCGCGCCACGCGACCACCTCCATAGTAGCCACATTGCGGGGTTTCGCGGTATTCCTAGGCATGACACTCCACGTAAGGGCTACCCTTCGCCGACCGACCACTGGAGGTAGGCCCGGATCAGGTCGTCGATCTCGCCGTCGAGCACCTTGCTGGGGTCGCTGGTCTCGTAGCCCGAGCGCAGGTCTTTCACCATCTTGTAGGGGTGCAAGACATAACTGCGAATCTGGTTCCCCCAGCCGGCGCTCACGTGGTCGCCTTTCAGCTTGGCTTGCTCCAGTTGCTGCTTCTCCAGCTCCATCTGAATGAGCCTGGCCCGCAGGATGCGCAGCGCCACTTCACGGTTTTGGAGTTGCGAGCGCTCGTTCTGGCAGATGACCACGATGCCGGTGGGAATGTGGGTAAGCCGCACTGCGGTCGAGTTCTTCTGCACGTTCTGGCCGCCGGCGCCACTGGCACGAAACACGTCCATCTTCACATCGGCGGCATCAACGCCGACTTCGGCCACGTCTTCGGCCTCGGGCAGCACCTCCACCAGCGCGAAGCTGGTGTGGCGGCCGTGGTCGGCGTCGAAGGGCGACAGCCGCACCAGCCGGTGCACACCGCGCTCGCTCTTCATGTTGCCGTAGGCGTAGCGGCCGGTGATCTCGATGGTCGCGCTCTTGATGCCGGCTTCCTCGCCGGGGGTCAGGTCCACCACTTCGGCGGTGAAGCGCTTGCGCTCGGCCCACCGCAGGTACATCCGCAGCAGCATCTCGGCCCAATCCTGGGCTTCGGTGCCGCCGGCGCCCGCGTGGATGGCCACCAGCGCGTTGCGCGGCGCGTAGTCGTCGCCCAGGGTGAGCTGGAACTCTTGGTCGGCCAGCGCCTGCGCCAGCGACTCTGCCTCCGCCACCAGCTCGGCCTCCATCTCGGCGTTGGGTTCGGCCTCCACCATCTCGGCGAGTTCCACGGCATCGCTGGAGCGCCGCTCGAGGTCACGCCAGAGCGCAGCATCCTCTCGAACGGTCGAGAGGCGCCGCATCACGCGCTGGGCGTTTTGGCCGTCGTCCCAGAAGCCGGACGCCACCGATTGCTGCTCGAGGGCCGCGGCCTCGGTCTCCTTCGACGCTATGTCAAAGACGCACCAAGAGGTTGGCAATACGGTCGCGGAGGGCGAGCAGACGCTCGGCGGTTTCGTTCACGAAAGGGGCCTCACAAGAAAGGGGATAGCCGCACCTATTCTAGCATTGTGTGGCGTCGACCACGGTGACGCCGGCCGGGGCGCGGCCGCCGCCAGCGAGGCGGTGCGCCCAGCGGTTGGGCTCGGGCAGGCGGTAGCCGCGGCAGCAGGCGAGGGTGAGTCGCACCGCCGCCGCGAGGTCGATGCGATGGCCGGCGGAGACGTACAGCGGCTTCACGCCCGCCTTGGTACGCACCACCGCACCGATGACCTCGCCGCCGTCGAGCAGTGGCGCCTGGGCGCCCGCTTCGTCCGGCGGACCGTCGCTCTCGCCGATAAGCCGCGATTTGGCGGCGCCGATGGCCGGGATATCGAGCCAGACGCCCAGGTGGCAGGCGAGGCCGAACCGGCGGGGGTGGGCGTAGCCTTGGCCATCGCACAGCAGCAGGCCGGGCCGGTGGGGCAGCCGCTCGACGGCGGCGACGGCGGCCGGGGCCTCGCGGAAGGAGAGCAGGCCCGGAACATAGGGGAAGGTGACAGGCAGGTCGGCCTGGGCCACGGCGGTGAACACCAGGTCGGGGTAGCTGAACAGCGTGGCGACGGCGTGGGCGCGCTGCTTTTCCGGATAGTGGACGTCGATGCCTGCGACCCAGGCGATGGAGCCGGTGTCGTTGCGTAACACCACGCGGTCCGCCAGCCGCTGTTGCAGCGCGCGAGCCTCGGCGGTGGTGACGCCAGGGGGGATCGCGGCGTCGTTCATCGGGGCCGCTCGATGCAGGTCGCGCGCTGGGTGGGTTCACCCGGGCGCTCGGGATCTCTGGCCTCGGCGGTTTTACCCTTCAGTAGCGGGGGCCGTATACTGGAATCAATTAAGCAGGGCTTCATGAACATCCTTTTACGCCAGCTTGCCTTTCTGGGCAAGTACAAGCTTCGGGTGATCCTTGCCTACGCCTGCCTGTTTGGCACGGCGGGATTCTCGCTGGCCACGCCCTGGCTGGTGAAGCAAGCCATTGACTTAGGCTTGGGCCAGAACGACGCCGCAGTGCTGCTGTGGTCGGGCCTGCTGATTGTGGGTGCGGCGGCCGCCCGGGGCGCCTTCGCGTTTGGGCAGACCTACCTGGGTGAGTACCTGGGGCAGGCGGTGGCGTATGACCTGCGCAACGCCCTGTACGACCGGCTGCAGCGCCTGAGCTACGCCTACCACGACCAGCAGCAGACCGGCCAACTGATGAGTCGCGCCACCGCCGACGTCGAGGCGATGCGTATGTTCATCTTTATGGGCACCCTGCGCGGCGTGTTCATTCTCACGCTGTTTCTCGCTTCGTGCTACCTGCTGTGGAACCTGAACTGGGAACTGACGCTGATCGTCTTCGCGCTGTTGCCCATCATTGGCTATCGGGCTGTGAGTGTCAGCCTGACGCTGCGCCCCCGCTGGCGGGCCATTCAGGACTCGATTGCGGACGCCGGCACCGTGCTGCAAGAGAACTTCTCGGGCATTCGGGTGGTGAAGGCCTTCGCGCGAGAGCCGTTCGAGATTGCCAAGTTCATGGTGAAGGCAGCCGAGTTGCGCGACCTCAATCTGGCGGCAAACCGCATCCAGGCGTTGAACTCGTCGTTCATGTCCTTCATGCAGGTCGTCATCGTGGCAGTGATTCTTTGGTATGGCGGCGGCCAAGTTATTCAGGGGAATCTTACGCTGGGTGGTCTGGCCGCATTCCTGGGCTACCTGGCCATGCTGGCGATGCCGGTGCGCGCCCTGGGGTGGATGGCCAATATCATCGCCCGCGCCATCTCTTCGGGCGAGCGGGTGTTCGAGATCCTGGACGCGGAATCGGCGGTGCAGGAGAAGCCAGGGGCGGCGCTACTGCCGGCGCCGCTTGAGGGCCATGTGGTGTTCAGCCACGTCTCGTTCGGCTACGACGCGGTGAGCCCGGTGCTGCGCGATATCAACGTGGAGGCCACGTCCGGCCAGGTGGTGGCCCTGCTGGGCGCGACCGGCAGCGGCAAGAGCACGGTGGTCAGCCTGCTGCCCCGCTTCTATGACGTGAGTTCGGGCAGCATCACCATCGACGGCGTGGACATCCGGGACGTGCAGCTTGCCTCGCTGCGGCGGGCCGTCGGCATTGTGCACCAGGATGTGTTTCTGTTCACCGCCACCGTGCGTGACAACATCGCCTACGGGGTGGAGCACGCCACCCAGGAGGCGATAGAGACGGCGGCCAAGACCGCCCGGCTGCACGACTTCATCATGAGCCTGCCGCAGGGGTACGGCACCTGGGTCGGCGAGCGCGGCATCACGCTCTCGGGCGGGCAGAAGCAGCGGCTGGCGATTGCCCGCACGCTGCTGATGGACCCGGCGATCCTGATCCTCGACGACTCCACCTCCAGCGTGGACATGGAGACGGAGTACTTGATTCAGCAGGCGCTGGCCGACCTGATGAAGGGCCGCACCACCTTCGTCATCGCTCAGCGGTTGCGGACGGTGCTGTACGCCGACCAGATTCTGGTGCTGGAGCACGGCGAGATCGTCGAGCGCGGCACCCACACCGAGCTGATCGCGCAGGACGGCCGCTACCACGAGATTTACAACCTGCAGCTGCGGGACCAGGCGGCGCCGGTCGCCGCGCCCGAACCGATGGCCGCCGGGTAGGCCTCGTTTGGGGGAACTTGCACGTCGGCGTTAGCCCTATAATCGTCAGCGAAGAACTCCAGGAGGTAGTGGAATGCCGATTGAACGCTTGAAGATTGACGGGATGCAGAATGCCCCCACCTTCAGCCAGGTGGTGCGCAGCGGGAACCTGGTGTTCGTGGCCGGGCAGACCGCCACCGACGCCGCCGGCAATGTGGTGGCCAAGGGCGATATCACCGGCCAGACCGAGCAGGTGATGCAGAACATGCAACGCTGTCTGACCGCGGCGGGCGCCGACTTCTCGAAAGTGGTGAAGACCACGGTGTACATAACCGACGCCCGCTATCGTGAGGCGGTGGGCGCAGTACGCAACAAGTACTTCGCGGGGAATCTGCCGGCCAGCACGCTGGTGGTCTGCGCTGGCCTGGCGCAGCCGGAGTATCTGGTGGAGATTGAAGCCATCGCCGTGCTGGACTGAGGACGCAGGGGATCGCATTGGCTGAACAAACGGGATCGGCACCGCCGAATGAGCCGCAAGCTGAGTCGGGCTCCGCGCCAGCTTTGTTCGACGCCCCTGAGTTCCTCGAGGGCGTAAGGGCCGGCGATGCCGAGCTGCGGGAGGGCCGATTCCTTCGGTTCGGGTCCATCGCGGAGATCATCGCTCACTTTGAAGGTCCGGCAGGCGTGCCTGCAGCCTTGGCGGCCCTTGAGAACGCGCCATCCGGGACCAACACTGACCCACAACTAGGAGGGCTGACCTAGTATGGGCTTTGGCTGGGGCGGCGGCGGCATGGGCATGCGCCACGGCACCGACGACATGTACGGCTCGGTGTATGACCACGAGGTGGTGACCCGCCTGGCGGCCTACACCAAGCCTTACTGGCGCACCATGCTGGTGGCGCTGGCCGGCATCGTGGTTTACGCCGCCAGCAGTTCGGCAGCGCCGCGCATCATCGGCCTCGCCATCGACCAGTTCATCGCTGACCGCGACACCGAGGGTCTGACGATGATCGCGCTGCTGTTCCTGGGTAATGGCATCGTCAGCTTCGCCAGCCAGTACAGCCAGACCATCAGCCTCGCCTACATCGGCCAGAGCGTGCTGGAGAAGCTGCGCGTCGACCTGTTCTCGCACATCCAGCGGCTTTCGCTCAGCTTTTTCGACCACCACGAAGTCGGCATTCTGATGTCGCGCGCCCAAAACGACGTGCTGGCGCTGCAGGAGCTGCTGACCAACGGCTTCTTCGCCGTGCTGCAAGATATCCTGAGTTTGCTGATTATTGTCTACTTCCTGTTCTCCATGAACTGGAAGCTGGCGCTGGTGGCGCTGACCGTGGTGCCGATTCTGGTGCTGGTGATGGCGTTCTGGCAGCGCATGGCCCGCACCGCCTTCATGCGGGTGCGCACCGCGCTGGCCGCGGTGAACGCCGACCTGCAGGAGAACATCAGCGGCGTGCGGGTGATCCAGAGCCTAACCCGCGAGGACACCAACACCCGTGAGTTCGACCAGGTGAACGCCGCTCACTTCGACGCCAATGTGCAGGCCGGCCGGCTCTCGGCGGCGGTGCAGCCGCTGCTGGAGGTGCTGGTGGCGGTGGCGACGGCGCTGGTGGTGTACGTGGGCGGCGGCATGGTGCTGCAAGAGACGCTGGCGGTGGGTGAACTGGTGGCCTTCACGCTCTACATCCAGCGCTTCTTCGAGCCGGTGCGCGAGCTGGTGATGCAGTACACCCAGTTCCAGCGGGCCATGGTCGGCGGTGTCCGCATTCTGGAGGTGCTGGACACCGAGCCCATCATCGTGGATGCGCCTGAGGCCACCGAACTGCCGGTGGTGCAGGGCGACGTGCGCTTCGAGGACGTGGTGTTTCGCTACGCCGACGATGTGCCGGTGCTGGGCGGCATCAGCCTGCACGC
>CAXNDA010000048.1:0-9884 GCA_964200875.1 Chloroflexota bacterium
GCGGCGAAGAGTTCGTCGCGTATGGGGTCGTAAGTCATGCCAAGCACAACTGTCCCCTGGTGGGCGAGGGCAATGTTGACGGCGAAGATGGGCAGCTTCTGGGCGAAGTTCTTGGTGCCGTCGATGGGATCGATAATCCACACGTAGCCACTCTCGGTGGCCCGCTCCGGCGACTCCTCGGACAGGATGCCGAAGTCGGGGTACTCCTCGGTAAGGGCGCCGGACATCAGCTTGTCGACGGCTTGGTCGACCTCGGTCACCACGTCGCCGCGGCCCTTATTGGTGATCTCGATGGCAGTACTGAACCGCTCCCGCAGCAGCGTGCCGGCGCCGCGGATGATGCCATCGGCAATGTCGTAGGCGGTGCGGCCGCTGCGGCCGGTGGGTAGTGGTGTGGGCATAGGGGTGAGGTCTCCTTGTGGGCGGATCGTACTACAGATTTGGCCGCTCGCCGATGACTTGCGCCGTAAGTGCTTACAGTTGAGGGGAGCATGTCATTCCGAACGGAGTGAGGAATCCCTTAGCGCCGGGTGGTGGTAACTATCCGGGAACGAAGGGATGCCTCCTTGCGTCGGCATGACAAGGGTCTACGCCACAGCACCCGAAGACGGAGTACTACCTTGAGCCGCGACGCTTGGAGTGTTACAGAGATACCTGATACTGTACTAAACAGAGTACCGAAGGAGGTCCACATGCGAACCATACCGGCACGGGAGATCAAACGCAGGGGCATCGGCGCGGTGGACGAGGCACTACGCGAGGGGCCGGTCCACGTGATCCGCAACGACGAGCCGGCATATGTCATTCTGACCGGCGTGCAGTACGAAGAGCTGATGGCCGACCGGCACGAGGCGTACCTAGCGCGCATCCGGGAGTCGCTGGAGGACGAGCGTGCCGGCAGGGTGAAACGCTACACCGCTGCCGAACTCATCGCCGAGTTTGGCCTGGATGACTAGTGCTGGAGCTGCTCGCCACTCCTCATTTCGAGCGACGCCTCCGCCAGTTTCAGCGGCAGCACCCCGAGCTGCAGCGGCGGCTGGCCCGGCTGTTTGAAGACCTCGCAGCAGACCCATTCGCACCTCGACTCGAACTGCATCCACTCCACGGCGGCTTGGCGGGGCTTCATGCGGTCAGCCTTAACTACCCGTATCGCATAACCCTGGTGCTGCGGCTCACCAAGAGCGAGATCGTGCTCCACGACATCGGCACCCACAACGAGGTCTACGGCTGAGGAACAAGCAGAGGCGGCCAGTGTTGACCGCCTCCGCTCAGGTACTGTGAAGCTACTCCGGGCTCGGCCCATTCCCAATCGGGTTGCGCAGCACGCCGATCTTCTCGATCTCGGCCTCCATCACGTCGCCCACCTGCAGGAACTCCGGGGGCTTGCGGGCCGCGCCCACGCCGGGAGGGGTGCCGGTCATGATCACGTCGCCGGCCTCCAGCGCCATGCCGGCCGACATCTCGGCGATGATCTTGGAGAGCTGGAAGTACATGTACTTGGTGCTGCTGTCTTGCTTCACCACGCCGTTCACCCGCAGTTGCAGTTTCAGGTTCTGAGCGTCGCCGATCTCGTCGGCGGTCACAATCCAGGGGCCGAGCGGACAGCTGGTGTCGAAGCTCTTGCCCTTGAACCACTGGCCGCCGTGCCAGTCTCGCTGCACGTCGCGCACCGAGACGTCGTTGCCGACGGTGTAGCCGAAGATGTGGCGCAGGGCCTGGCTCTCGGGGATGTCGCGGCCGGTGGCGCCGATGATCGCCGCGAGTTCTACCTCCCAGTCGAGTTGCGGCGAGACGGGGGCGCTGTGCCACACGGTATCGCCCTGACCCACCACGGCGTTGGGCTGCTTGGTGAAGAAGGTCGGGTGGCTCGGCATCTCCTGAGGGGTGCCGGCCGGGCGCATGTCCTTGCCCTCCTCGAAGTGCTCCACGTAGTTCCAGCCGACGCACAGCACGTTGCGGCGCACCCTGGGGATGGGCGCCAGCAACTTGGCCGACCGCACCGGCGTCCCGCCCTTCGCGGTCTTGGCGGCCGCGCTCAGGCGCTCCCACAGGCCGGGACCGGCGTCGATGATGCCCAGTATGTCATCGGGCCCCCCGGCGATGAGGCCGGATACCGGCACCAGCGTCTCGTCGGAGGCGACGACGGCAGCCCGGGCGCCGCTGGGTGATTGGAAGGTCGCTAATCGCAAATCTCTACTCCTTGAGTGGGGCGCGGATCGTGGCCGCGCACAAGTTCTCCGCGGTGGCCGCGGGCACGTGTCACATGGTACCAGTTTCTGGCGGAGGTCGATGCGGCCGTTACTCGCCGACAGCGAGTGGCCGGGGAGGGTACATGCCGTTCACGATTGCCAGCGCCAGTGCAGCCAACCGAGACGGCTCAAAATGGTCCGAGGCGCTCTCGATTTGAGGGAGCAACCACCATCGCCACTCCTGGAAGATTCGGCGCTCCTCGGCATCCCAAGCGCCGATGTCGATGGCCTGTGGGGTGGTGCGAGACACGAAGTAACGCTCCCTTTGGTCGTAGGTGGCCCCCTCGTGCTGAAAGTGGAATCTCCGGCGCCAGACGCAAGGTCCTAGGACAGCGTCAGTGATCCCGGTCTCCTCTCGCAGCTCTCGCAGCGCCGCCTGCCGATGGGTCTCGCCCTGCTCCACCCCACCGCCCGGCATGATCCAGCGTTCGCCACGGCCGAGGAGGGCGCGGAAGAGCAGAATCCGCTGCCTCTCATCGATCAAGATGACGCGGGCAACGCGACGCACCACCACATTTGTCACCACCCGCGCATCTCCAGGGGGCTTGACTGACTACCGGGCAGCCTTGATGTTCTCGAAGTGGCTGAACACGCGAGAGATGGAGCCCGGGTAGGCCCAACCGGCGACGATGTTGGGGTTGTACACCAGTTCGGCCGGCAGCCAGAACAGCGGCATGTTCATGTGCAGGGGGTAGGACACATCGCCGATTTGCCGGAGCAGCTTCGCCTGCTCCTTCTCGTCCAGTGTCTGTTGAAGCTTCTGGATGAGGGGGTCGGTCTCCACCAACTCCAGCGGGCCCCGCGGCGGAACGCTGGAGTTGTAGACGCGCCACGCTTGGATGTCGAAACTGCTGCTGGCGTTGATGCTGGCGACGTCCTTCCACCCCAGCTCGTTGTTCACGTTGCGGTACTCGGTCTCCTGGATGGTGACGAGCTCGGCCTCGACGCCCACCTTACGCCAGAACTCGGCGACGGCTTCCTGCACGTCCTGCGAGCCACCGAAGTCAGAGAGGTTCTGCAGCCGCATGCGAACCTTGACCGGCTTTCCGGGCCCGTACCCCGCCTGCTGCAGCAGACTGCGCGCCTCTGCCGGGTCGTACCCGTATTCACGCGCGAAGTTCTTCTCCCAATCGGGATTGAAGTAGGAGGCGCTCTTGGGGCTCTTATCGATGAACATGGGTTCGGCCTTGCCGCCGAAGAAGGCCTTGTTGAGCGCGTCCCGGTCGATGGCCTTGTTCATGGCCTTGCGGACCCTCACGTCGAGGAACGGCCCGTCGCTGTGCACGTACCCCTTGCTCATGTCGTTCGGGTCTTTCACGTACACGCCCGTGAAGCCGAGCCAGGTGCGCTGCGCGCTGACCGGCCCCTTGCTCAACTTGAAGCCGCATGACTCAGCTTGCGGGATCAGGTCTTGCGGGAGTTGGGTCACGTGAATCTCCCCCGCGATCAGGCTCGCCAGGCGGGTGGAGGCCTCCGGCAACCAGCGGAGTTCAAGCTCCGGGAAGTCAGTGCGGGCCGTGAAGTGGTCGTAGGGCACCCGCTCGAAGGTGATGTTGCGGCCGGTGTCGCGCGCCTTGAACTGGTAGGGGCCGGTGCTGGCGGCGGGCCGGAGTCCGCTATTGGCCCCGATGGCCTCGGCGTCGGCCTTGCTGACCATGCTGACGCCGCCCTGCGCGCGGGAAAGCTGCGACAGGTATTCGGCGTTGGGCCGCCGATGCTTGAACACCACCTCGTAGTCGTTGATGGTTTCGACTTCCACCACGCGATGGATGGGTGAGTGGGCGTGGGTGGAGTCTTGGCGGGTCATTTCGCTGAAGGAGTGCACGACGTCCTTCGCGGTGAACTCGCCAACATTATTATGAAACTTCACGCCCTGCCGTAGCTTCAGGCGCCACGACCGACCGTCGGGCTCAATCTTCCACTCGGTGGCTAACATCGGCGCTAACTCGCCCTGCACCGTGTAGTCGATGAGCCAACCCAGCATCGGGCGAAGCTGGAACATGGTGAGGGGGCCCAGTTCGATGTTGGGATTGTTGCCTTCGTTCGAGGGCGGCGGCATGGCCACAACCACGCGGTTGACCTTGGGTTTAACTTCGCCGCTGCCGGGGTCTTCCACCGGGGGGGAAGCCGGGGCCGTGCACCCGAGGCTGAGGAGGAGCGTGG
Organism: Chloroflexota bacterium; assembly: GCA_964200875.1. GTDB lineage: Bacteria > Chloroflexota > Dehalococcoidia > SHYD01 > SHYD01 > SHYE01. Next base: position 4,413 of record CAXNDA010000048.1, read on the forward strand.
CAGCGAAGCCGAGGGTGGCTATCGGTAGTCGGGCATTGCGTTGCAAGGCGGTCTCCTATTCACGCGGGCACTCTGTGTGACCGCCACTTCTAGATATAGGACACGATTATGGCGAGCGTCAACCGTTTAGCGGCGGAAGCGGCGCAGGAGCCGGAAGGGGTGTGCCGGTGGGGCGGGCAATGGAGAAGGCCGGCGATGTACGCCGGCCCACTCCATTGGAAACGACTGCCTGACTATTTCGCGGCCTTGATGTTCTCGAAGTGGCTGAAGACCCGGGAAATGGAGCCAGGGTACTTCCAGTCCGCCACGATCTTGGGGTTGATGATTAACTCCGCGGGCAGCCAGAACAACGGGACGTTCATGTGCAGCGGGAAGGAGACATCGCCCAGCTGCCGGAGCAGCGCCTCCTGGTCTTTTTCGTTCAGCGTGGCCTGTAGCTTGCGGACCAGCGGATCGGTCTCGACCAGCTCCAGGGCGCCGCGCGGCGGCACGCTGGAGTTGTATACCCGCCACGCCTGGATATCGAAGCTGCTGGTGGCGGCGATGACGGCCATATCCTTGTGCCCGAGCGCATTGTTGACGTTGCGGAACTCAGTCTCCTGGATGTTCACCAGTTCCGTCTCGACGCCGATCTTGCGCCAGAAGTCGGTTATGGCCTCCTGCACGTCCTCGGAGCCGCCGTAGTCCGGCAGGTTCTGCAGGCGCATGCGCAGCTTCAGCGGCCGGTCGGCCCCGTAACCGGCTTGGGTCAGCAGTTGGCGGGCAGCGGCGGGGTCGTAGCCGTACTCGCTGGCGAAGTTTCGCTCCCAGGCGGGGTTGAAGTACGGCGCGCTCTTGGGCATCTTGTCGATGAACATGGGCTCGGCCTTGCCGCCGAAGAAGGCTTTGTTGAGGGCATCGCGGTCGATGGCCTTATTGAGCGCCTTGCGCACCCGCACGTCGCCCAGCGCCACCTCGGGATGCAGATACCCCTGGGCCATATCGGTGGGGCTCTTCACGTAGACGCCATAAAACGTGAGCCAGGTGCGCTGAGCGCTGACGGGACCGCGCACCGTCTTGAAGCCCTTGCTCAGCGCCTCGCCGGTCAGGTCTTGGGGAAGCTGGGTCACGTGAATCTCGTCGGTCAGCAGGCTCGCCAGGCGGGTTGAGGCCTCTCGCACAAAGCGCAGTTCCAGCTCCGGAAAGTCGGTCCGCGCCGTGAAGTGCTCGTAGGGTACCCGCTCGAAGACGACGTTGGAGCCTATGTTGCGCGACTTGAACTGGTAAGGGCCGGTGCTGGCCACGGGCCGGGGTAAAGCGGTGGTCTTGCCCAGCTTGTCGGCATCGGCCTTGGAGGCGATGCTGAGGCCGCCCTGAGCACGGGAAAGCTGGGAGAGGTACTCGGCGTTGGGCGTCCTGTGCTTCAACAGCACTTCGTAGTCGTTGACGACCTCAAGCGTTACCAGACGGTGCAGCGGTGCGTGGCTGTGGATGCTGTCCTCTCGGGTGATCTCCTTGATGGAGTGCTCCACATCCTTCGCCGTGAACTCGCCGGCGTTGTTGTGGAACGGAATGCCCTTGCGCAACTTCAGCCGCCAAGACATGCCGTCGGGCTCCACCGTCCACTCGGTGGCGAGCATGGGCGCCAGCTTGCCCTCCACGGTGTAGTCGATAAGCCAGCCCATCATCGGCCGGAGTTGAAACTGGGTCAGGTTCGAGAGTTCGACATTGGGGTTATTCCCCTCTTCGGAGGGGGGCGGCATCGCGACCACCACCCGATCGACTTTGGGCCTGCCCGGCCCGGCATCGGTCGGTGCTGCGGGCGTTGGCGCGCTACATGCCAGTGCCAGCAGGACGGGGATGGTGAACAGGGCGGGGACATTCTTCATCAACTGCCGTATGCGCACAAGCGCCTCCTTACGTTTGGCACCCCGGCCAGCCTGCCTAAGGTGCGATTGCTTCTGCTATAGAGTACACGTATGCCATAGCGCCTTGGAACCCCTACCCCGAACGGTTGTTCGGTGATAGACTAGGCTGCTGAGCACTCCTCACCCCCGGAGTTCCTTCATGCCCCAAGACGTCATTTCCGTGCGCGGTGCGCGCGAGCACAACCTCAAAAACATCGACGTCGTCATTCCTCGCGACAAGCTGGTGATTATCACCGGCCCCTCGGGCTCCGGTAAGTCATCGCTGGCCTTCGATACGATATACGCCGAGGGGCAACGCCGTTATGTCGAGTCGCTGTCGGCCTACGCCCGCCAGTTCCTGGGTCAGATGGAGAAGCCTGACGTCGACTACATCGAAGGGCTGAGCCCGGCCATCTCGATTGACCAGAAGAACGGCAGCCGCAACCCACGATCCACCGTGGCCACGGTTACTGAGGTGTACGACTACCTGCGACTGCTGTTCGCGCGCACGGGCCACCCGCACTGCCCCAGCTGCGGGCGCGAGGTGGCGCAGCAGACCGTGCAACAGATCGTCGATGCGATTTCGGGCATGCCGCACGACACACGGTTTATGGTGCTGGCGCCGCTGGTGCGCGATCGTAAGGGCGAGCACCTGGCGATCTTCGAGGACCTGCGCCGCGCCGGGTACGCCCGGGTACGAGTGAACAAGCAGGTGCGCGATCTGGCCGAGAACTTCGCGCTGAACAAGAACCAGCGCCACACCATCGAGGTGGTGGTCGACCGGCTGGTGATTCCGGGCGCCTCGGATGCTGAGAGCGCGAACGCGCTACGCGGCCGGGTCACCGACTCGGTGGAGACAGCGCTGAAGCTGGGTAGCGGCGTGGTGCTCATCAGCATTGTCGATGGCGAGGATCTGCTGTTCTCCGAGCACTTCGCCTGTGTGTACTGCGGCATCAGCCTGGGCGAGATTGCCCCCCGCAGTTTCAGCTTCAACAGTCCCCACGGCGCCTGCCCCGATTGCACCGGCCTGGGCGTGAAGCTGGAAGTGGACCCCGACCTGGTAGTGCCCAACAAGGACCTGACGCTTGCGGAGGGCGCCATCCAACCGTGGCAGCGCGCCGGCTCAATGAGCCCGTGGTACTCCAGCATGATCGCTTCGGTGGCGAAGCGGGTGGGGTTCTCCATCAACGTGCCGGTGAAGAAGTTGACCCAGGAACAGCTCGACGCGCTGCTCTGGGGCGGCGACGGCAAGCGCATCACCGTCCAGCACGCGACCAAGACCGGCAAAACCCACGAATGGGACATGCACTTCGAGGGAGTCATACCGAACCTGACCCGGCGCTACAAAGAGACCGAGTCCGAATTCATCCGCAACGAGATCGAGCGCTACATGGCGGCCAACCCGTGCCCCACCTGCCAGGGCAAGCGGCTGAAGCCCGAAGCGCTGTCGGTGACCGTGGGGGACAAGAACATCGCCGGCATCGTTTCGATGTCCATCGCTGAGGGCTTGGACTGGGTGAAGCTGCTGGGCGGGGAGACCCGCGAGCCGAGCCCGCTGACCCACCGCGAACAAACTATCGCCAACCAGATTCTCAAAGAGTTGCACGGCCGTCTGGGGTTCTTGGTCGACGTGGGCTTGGACTACATCACGTTGGACCGCACCGCATCCACGCTCTCGGGTGGCGAATCGCAGCGCATCCGGCTGGCCACCCAGATCGGCTCCGGCCTGATGGGGGTGCTGTACGTGTGCGACGAGCCGTCCATCGGCCTGCATCCGGTGGACAACAGCCGCCTCATCGACACGCTGACGAAGCTCCGCAACCTGGGAAACTCGGTGCTGGTGGTGGAGCACGACGAGGCGATGATCCGGGCGGGTGACTACATCATCGACATGGGGCCGGGCGCCGGCGAACATGGCGGGCGAGTGGTCGCATCGGGCACGCTGGACGACATTCTGAACTCGCCGGAGTCGATAACCGGACAGTACCTGTCGGGCGCCCGCGCGATACCGACGCCCGACGTGCGACGCCAGGGCAACGGCAAGTCGATTGTGATTGAGCACGCCACCGAGAACAATCTGAGGGACGTCTCGGCGGAGATCCCCCTGGGCAAGCTGGTGTGCGTCACCGGCGTCTCGGGCAGCGGCAAGAGCACGCTGATTTATGACATCCTCTACAAGCGGCTGGCCCAAGTGTTCTACCGCGCCAAAGAGCGGCCGGGCGCCCACGGAACCATCACTGGGCTGGAGCATATCGACAAGGTCATCAACATCGACCAGTCGCCTATCGGGCGCACCCCCCGCAGCAACCCGGCAACCTACACCGGCGCGTTCACCCCGATACGGGACCTGCTAGCATCGGTGCCCGAGGCCCGGATGCGTGGTTACGCGCCGGGGCGCTTCTCGTTCAACGTGAAGGGCGGGCGTTGCGAGGCTTGCCACGGCGAAGGTTTCGTCGAGATCGAGATGCACTTCCTGCCCAATATCGAGGTGCCCTGCGAGGTGTGCAAGGGCAAGCGCTACAACCGGGAGGCGCTGGAGATCTACTTCAAGGGCAAGAACATCGCCGAGATTCTGGACATGACCATCGAGGAAGCCGCCGATTTCTTCGATGTGTTCCCTGCTATCAAGAACAAGTTTGCAACCCTGAACGACGTCGGGTTGAGCTACATGCGCCTGGGTCAGCCCGCCACCACGCTTTCGGGTGGCGAAGCGCAGCGGGTGAAGCTGGCCACCGAACTCTCGCGACGCTCCACCGGCCGGACGCTGTACATCCTGGACGAGCCGACCACCGGCCTCAGCTTCGAGGACGTGGCGGCGCTGCTGCGGGTTATCCAACGGCTGGTGGACACCGGCAACACCGTGGTGCTGATTGAGCACCACCTGGACATGATCAAGAATGCCGACTGGCTGATAGACTTGGGGCCGGGCGGAGGCCATCACGGTGGCGAGATACTCGCAACCGGCACCCCTGAGGAGATCGCCCTGCTCGACAACTCGTTCACGGGGCAGTACTTGCGCCCCATCCTTGGCGACAGAGTAGCCGCCGCGACACCAGCGAGGAAACGTGGCAGAAGAGCATCCTAACAACAGCTCCAGTGAGCATCACGACCCCTTAGAGCGACGCGACGAGGTCCGCGGCCGCCTGCCGGGAAACCGTGCCGTGCGCATTCAACGCCACCGCGACTTCAGTGCAGTGGGCGATGGCATGGTGCGGGCGCGGCCGGGCGTGGGCGAGTCTCGCGGACTGGGCGCCCGCATCCAGCGCATGCTGTTCGGCAACCCCGTGGAGACGGCCGCCGAAGGCGAGCAGCGAGTCGGCGTGGGACGCGGCCTCGCCATCTTCTCTTCCGACAACATCTCTTCCTCGGCGTACGCCACCGAGGAGATCATGCGGGTGCTGGTGCTGGCCGGCGCGGCCACCCTCGCCCTCACCATGCCCATCACCATTGCGATCATCGCGGTATTGGCCATCGTGGTCATCAGCGACCGCATCGTCATACAGACCTACCCCGACGGCGGCGGCAGCTACCGGGTGGCGCAGATGAACCTCGGCCCGGTACCGGGGCTGCTGGCGGCGGCCGCCCT
>CAXNDA010000049.1:0-9862 GCA_964200875.1 Chloroflexota bacterium
TCGAGGCCCTCTGCGAAGCGCTCGCCCTTCTCGGACAGCGGCATGCCCCACCGGCTGAACTCGTACTCCTGGTAGCCGCTGCCGAACCCGACCTCCAGCCGTCCGCCGGTGAGCTGATCCGCCAGGGCGATCTGCTCGGCCACGTCCAACGGATGATGCAGCGGCAGCACGACCACCGCAGTGCCCACCCGCACGCGCTTCGTGCTATCGGCCACCTTCAGCGCCGTCATCAGTGGCGAGGGCGAATAGCCGTAGCTGGAAAAGTGATGCTCGGCCAGCCACACGGCGTCGAAGCCGAGTTCGTCGGCTAACTGCGCCTGTTCCAGCATCTGCTGAAACACCTGCTGCGCTGGGGCTTTGGTGGCCGAATGGCCGAGGAGGAAGAGGCCGAACTTCATGGCGTGCTCCCGTGCGTAGTGCCGCTGTACGGGCAGTATCCGAGCGCCCATGCACCGGTGTCAATCGAGGGGCCTAGTGGTAGACTAGCGCGGCAAAATCCCTTGCGAGGTACTTCCAATGCTCTATGAACTCCGCCGTTACGATGTCGCCGCCGGTAAGCTGCCGGCGCTCCTGGACCGCTTTGGGAGCTTCACGGTCCACAAGTGGAAGGAGTATGGCTTCCGCCTCATCGGTTTCTGGACCCCCGTGGTGTCGGACAAGAGCAACCAGGTGGTCTATATGTGGGGCTGGGAGAGCTACGAGGAGCGGACCCAGAAGAACAACGCGTGGCGGGCCGACCCCGAGCGCGCCAAGAAGTGGGCCGAGACCGAAGCCAATGGCCCGCTGGTGAACCGGGTGAGCAACATGCTGATGGAGCCCACGGCCTTCTCCCAGCTCGACAAGGGTGAACTGCTACCGTCTGCTGACGGCCGCAACCCCTACCTGTTTGAGCTGCGTGAGTATCAGGCCATGCCGCAGAAGATCGGCAACATCACTAACCGCTTCGGCAACTTCACCGTCGACGCCTTCAAAAAGTACGGCTTCCGGCAGGTGGGCTACTGGCACCCCCGCATGGGCGGCAACGACCACATCCTGACCTACATGCTGGCCTGGGAAAGCCTGAACGAGCGGTTGGAGAAGTTCGACGCCTTCGGCAAGGACCCGGACCGCGCTCGCGTGTTCGGCGAGAGCGAGGCCAACGGCCCCATTGTGGAGCAGGTGACCAACACCATTCTGCGTCCGACTGCCTTCAGCCCGATGAAGTAGCCAGGGAGCTGGCTCGACCCAGGCTGCAACTGCCGCACAGGCCCGCAGCCTGGGTCGTACGCACCTTACCGATGGGAACGAACGGGGGAGCCGATGGACGAAGCGACGCTCAAAGCGCTGCAGACTGACCGGATTGTCGACATTACGACTACGGGTAAGCAAAGCGGCGAGTCACGCCGTATCGAGATCGCGTTGATCGCCTTGAAGGATGGCTTCTACATCTCGGGGCGGCCCGGCCGTCCGAGGTCGTGGTACGCCAACATGCGATCCCATCCCGAGTTCACGCTGCACGTGAAGCGCAGCCTGCAGGCGGACCTGCCCGCCAGCGCAACGCCGATACTCGATCCGGCCGAGCGGCGCGCAATCTTCGAGGCGATGAAGGCGGCTGACGCAACCCGCGCTGAGATGGATGTGGACACCTGGGTGAACGAGAGCCCGCTGGTGCGCCTCACGTTTCTCGAGCGCTAGCGGCGGGACTTCGCTCCCGACGTTTGGTTCATCCCGACCGCTACGAGGGTTGACCTGCGTGACGTGGTGCCGAGAGCGGGATTCGAACCCGCACGCCCTTGCGGGCCGTGGATTTTAAGTCCACTGTGTCTGCCATTCCACCATCTCGGCTTCGTGCCTGGCGGGCAACCGGCGCCTTCAGCTCGGGCGGGCGCAGGTGTCAGGTCCAGTTGGGCGCTGCTGGCGGCTATCGTGCCGCCTTGATCTCCTCCACGTGCGTCCATGTTCCCGATATCGAGCCTGGGAAGGTGTAGTCGGCCACAAATCTGGGGTTGATGGCCGCCTCCGACTTGAGCCAGAACAGCGGGATCTCCAGGTGGTTCTTGGCTGATACATCACCGATCTTTCGATAGAGGTCGGCCTGCACCTTCTCGTCCAACGTAGTGCGGAGTTCGGTGAACAGCTTCTCGACCTCGCCGTTGTACACATAGGTAGTGACACCGCCGCCCACACCCACGGTGTGGAACACCTGGACCGCAGTGTATAGGCCCGAACTGGTTACCCGAATCTGCAGGTGGTTGTTGTAGCCGCGAGCACGATTCACGCGGTCAATCTCGGCGGTGTCGGTGGACAGCAGGTTCACATTTACCCCCACCGCCTTCCAGTAGGCGGCTATCGCCTCCGCCATATCCTGCTCGCCGCCCAGGCTCCCGCCGCTGGGTGTCATGAAGATGTTGGTGGTCAGGGGCTTCTCAGCGGTATACCCCGCCTCTGCCAGCAGTGCCCGCGCCTTGGCCGGGTCATAGCCCGACTCCTCTGCGTAGTTTCGCTGCCAATCGGGGTTCCAGCCGGGCCGCGAGGGGTGGAAATGGGGGACGTACATCGTCTCGCCGCGGCCACCCAGGAACGCCTTGTTCAGCGCATCCCGGTCAATGGCCTTATCGAGCGCCCGGCGAGCCCGTGCGTCGTTCAGCGGCGTTTCCTGAATGCCCTTGGAGGGATCCGCTGGATCGTTGAGGAAGCAGCAAAACAGGCGGAACCCCATCCGCAGCCCCGGCGCCTTGCCAGACACGAATTTGACCCCGCCCTTCTCGGCTTCTGCGCGGAGGTCGTTGGGCAGTGAGGTGATGTGCACCTCGCCGGTCAGCAGCGCGGCCAGCCGAGTGGAAGCCTCCCTCACCCAACGGTACTCGAACTCGGGGAAGTCTGGGGTAATGCGCCAGTGCGGAGTGGCCACCCGCTCGAAGCGAATGAAGCTGCCCAAGCTGCGCTCTTTGAAGGCGTACGGGCTGGTGCCGGCCAGTGGTTCGGGCTGGGTGCTCGGCTCGCCCATTGCGGCGTAGTGCTTGCTGCTGCCGATAGCCAGCCCCTCGTACTGCGAGTGGCCGCGCAGAAAGTTAGCGTCGACCTTGTTGAGGTGGAACAGCACCTCGTAGTCGTTCACGGCCTCGATCTCTCTGGTGACCTGTTTGAAATACGGAGCGTTGCCCACGGTGGAGTCGCCCAGCGCCAATATCTTCCAGGACGTCTGGACGTCCTTGGAGGTAAACTCGCCGAAACCGCGCTGGAACTGCACGCCCTTGCGCAGCTTGAAGCGGACTGCGTTGGGCTCGTAGGCCCACTCGGTGGCCAGGCGGGGGATCAATTTACCGTCGGTCGCGTCAACGCCAATCAGGTACTCGTACAGCGGATCGAGTTGCCAGCCCGAGGGCGGCGCCACCTGCTTCAGGTCGTTGCTCTCCACATTGGGCCCGCCCACGGCCATGACCACGCGGTTCACCTTGGGCTGCATCGGCGCTGTGGCGCCGCTCTCGGGAGGCGCCACAGCGCCGGTGGGCTGCGGGCCCGTGCACGCGCTGAGCGTAAGGGCGCCTATACCAAGCGCCAGGGTGAAGCCATACGACATGCGAAGCCGTGCGGTGGTGGGAATCATGATCCTGCTTTCGGGGAGTATCGACAGGATGGGGCTTGCTCCCGCCCAATCCCGCTCATGACATCTTGCCGCGAGCCGGGCCAAGAGTCCAGCCGATTGCACGGATAGGCAGGCCATACCGGCCCGGTCGGGGTTTGAAGTCGTGCGGCCGTTGATCTGGCGCACCCAGCCCCGCAAACGGTTCGCCGGCTGCAAGAGCCCATGGCTGTCCTCCCTGCCCCCGGAGCGCAGACAGCACACGATGCGACCGGGAACCGGGCTCGCCAAGGGAAACGAAACAGCCTCAGCGGGCTGAGGCTTTCGAACGATCTCTGGGATTGGAGGCGACGGGCAGATTCGAACTGCCGATAGGGGTTTTGCAGACCCCCGCCTTAACCACTTGGCCACGTCGCCGGAAGAACTGGAGCGGGAGACGGGATTCGAACCCGCGACTCTCTCCTTGGCAAGGAGATGCTCTACCACTGAGCCACTCCCGCTCGCTGCTACCGAACTCTAGTATACCCGCTGGCCAAGCGTGTATTCAACCGTGCGATTGGTGCCGAGAAGGAGATTTGAACTCCTACGGGGTTACCCCCACCGCCCCCTCAAGACGGCGTGTCTACCGATTCCACCATCCCGGCGCACAGCAGTTGGGATACATGGCAGGAGTGGAGGGACTCGAACCCCCGACACGCGGTTTTGGAGACCGCTGCTCTGCCAAACTGAGCTACACTCCTCCGCTCTCTGCGAGAAGGATTATAGCAACCCGCTCTCTGGAGGGTCAATCAACGTGCCTGGCCGTACGAGTTTGGTGTGGAGGTGGCCATCGCCAGTGCGCTGTGACGTCCGCTGCTTTGGGGACAGCGTTGGCTCTTTGTGCCCGCCGGTGCCCTCAGCACTCGCCTGCCGAGCCGATGACCATCGGTGCACTGTGGTGGCGCTGCGTGGCGTTACCCCGCAGGTCTTAAGGCCACCTCACCGACTCTGCACACTTACGCCTGGCCCCCGCGCGCTCTCCCGCGGTGGACTCTCTGGGGCACGGTGCGAGGTGAAGCAAAGCGTTCTCAGCGCCCGCATCACGTGCGTTTCTCTTGGGCGGCCCACCGGTTGGTTTAGACCGCTACCGGAGCCCCAGGGCTCAGCGCCGGGGCATCGTGACCCCGCGGTTGCCCGCCTGACGGCGGTACCGCCTGAATCAGCGCAGCAATCCAGGCCATGTGCCGGTCGCCGAGATCCAGTGGCTCCATCCGCGGCTGCGTTCGGACCGTCTTGCGCGTGAAGTCGAGAGAAACGCCCACGTGACGCCGAGCCACTGCACCGCTCTTCCAGCTCACCCGAATGCGCAGTATGTCGTGGCCCCAGCTGAAGTCCCGCTCCTCCTCATACCGCAACCCCGGCCGCTGGAGCGCCGCGAACTCTTTCCGCACTTGGGCTTCCACGAAATGCATGGAGACCATGGCCGTGTACCCCTCCATCAGACTGCATATGCGCAGTGCACTGCGCGCAACATGGTACGTAGAGTGAACGCATGCTTACAATGCGCTGCGCATGTTGCATTCATCGTATTCCGACAGGCCTGCGGGGTTGTCAAGCATCTGCCCATTGCTGTACCATTCCACATTGCGCAGTGCGGTACATCCACGTTTGAAGGCGTTCTTCCGCCACCATGACCATCCCACCCTCGGACGGCTCCGAGTCGCTCCATAACTTGCTTGCCCGGGCCCGATCCGACCGTCGTCTGAGCATCGCTCAGTTGGCGGCCAGCACGGGGCTCAGCCCCAACGCGGTGCGCTGGATCGAGCGCGGCATCACGCAACCGAAGCCTGAGAGCTTGCGGGCACTGGCTGGCGCCCTGGGCCTGCCCTACGAACTGCTGCTGCAGAAGGCCGGCTATCTGGAGCAAGGGCTGCCCCCGAGCGATGAGCAGGATATCCTCAAGCTCTACCGTGCACTGACGCCAGAGCACCAAGCATTGGCTCGCCAACTTCTCCAGGCTTTGGGGCAGGCGGCGGGTGAGAGTGGGTCGGGGTCAGGCGTGTGACATCGGCAGGCTAGCCGAAAACAAAGTGCACAACGCGTAATCCAATCATGTGCCTGTCGTAGGCGTTGGGCTCCCTAGCAAGCGCTATCTCAGATCAGTGCACTGCACAGTCTTCGGCGGGGGGGATCTCCTCGCTGGCCCCGCTGGCCCCGACTCATGTGCGGGCAGCGGCCTGCGCCACCTCTCGCCCGATCCGAATGCTGTAGTTCTGGCCGCGGTCTTCCGGATACACCTGGGTGTTGTTCGCGAGGAACAGTCCGGCGATGGGCGTCGCCAACGCGGGGATCTGCTGGGAGTAATTCGCGGTGATGATCGGCTGGGCGGCATCTTCCCGGTAGACGTGCCATTCCCGTATCCAGCTGTGGTCGAACGCGGGGTTGATGCGGCGGAGGTGGGGGAGATAGGCTGCCAGCACCTCTTCGTCGGGCGCCTGGTAGAAGGGATCATCCGCGGCAATGTAGTTCGAGAGGTACACGACGTGCTTCCCGCCATACTGTGCCCGATCAACCAGATTCGTGTGCTCGATGACGGCGACGAAGGGGACGGTACGGTCACTGATGTTCATCCAGTAGATGTGACTCAGCGGGTGGTCCAGGGTCATCAGGAGGCACATGTTCGCCTGATAGCGCGTGGCGGTCAGCAGACTGCGGTAATCGGCCGGCAACTCCGGGACGAGGCGGAGGAGTGCCGGCGAAGGGACCGCAGCGATAACGCGGTCGACCCGGAACACCAGCCGCTCACCCTCAGGTTGGGCCAGACCGGCACTGAGCGCTGCCGCGGCGTGGACAGCGGGCAGCGCTGCTTCCACCGCCACCGCGCGTCCATCCACCACGCGCACGCCGGTGACCTGGCTGTCGGTGTAGACGTGGCCGCCATCCTGCTGCACCCGAAGGCCGAGCGCTTCCCAGAGTTGCGCGAAACTGCCACGGGGGTAGCCGAGGAACTCCTTGTTGAGGCCCTTGCGGGAGCCGAACCGCAGGCGCATTTTCCAGTGAAACCAGGCCATCCCAACTTCGGGGGATGCGTCGCCGAACTTACCGCTGAGCAGCGGGCCCCAAATCGTGTCGAAGGATGCCTGACCCGCCCAGGCGCGGAGCCATCGCTCGGCAGTATCCGACTCGAACCGCCGCCAGTCGGGCTGCCGCTGCAGGTAGAGGCTGACCAAGCCCAGGCGGAGGCGGTCGACCAGCGAGAGTGGACTGAACCGCAGCAGGTCTCGCGGCGTCACGAAGTCCCAGACCTGCCCCTTACTGAAGAAGCCTACCGTGGAGGGGTGCCATTGCATGCGGTCACCGATGCCCAGTTCCTCCATCAGCTCGGGAACGAGGGTGTCCGACAGGAAGATGTGGTGGTAGAGGCACTCCAAGGGGGTTCCCTCCACCTCGACCGTGCGGAGCTGGCCGCCCACCCGGCCGCCCCGCTCGAACAGGATGACCTGGTGGCCGAGCCGCTGCAGCTCGTGTGCCGCCGTAAGCCCGGCTGCTCCGCCGCCGATGACTGCTACTCGCATTACCGCACCTCCGGTTGCCGGGCTGGACCAGTCGCTTCGGAGAGCAGACCTCGGAAGGAGAGGTTCTCTTGGGCGAGGTAGATGAGGCCGGCTATGACCACCGGGATAATGAGCACGGCGTGCACCAGCAGGGCGAAGGCCGCCGACTCGGAGGAAGAGAGGCCGTAGAGCACCAGCGTTTCGGCGCAAAAGAACTCGAAGGGTCCGATACCGGCCTGGGAGGACGGCAGCGCGGTGGCCAAGTTGGCCGTGCACATCGCCACCACGTAGGCCACCAGGGGCACCTCAATGCCCAGTGCGAGGCCGGTGAGATAGAACACCGCGGCTTCCCATGCCCAGCACAGCACGGCGTGCACTGCCACCACGGCCAGCGTGCGCGGCTGCCGCAGCACCGTCAGGCCCTCCAACAGGCCGGCGCTCAGCCGCCCGATGGGGCCTCGGACCTTCTCCGGCACGTGGGTGGCCACCCGCAACCACAGGCGCGCCGCGTTGCGATGGCCTGCCAACAACAGGATCACCGCCAGCGTAGCGCCTATGAACACCGCACCCATGATGAACAGGATGCCGGCGACCCACTCTGCCAACGGCGAAAACAGCGCGGCGATCGCAAGGAAGGCCAGCAGGGTGAGGCCGTCGGATAAGCGCTCGAGGGCGATGGTACCCAGAATGGGTGTGCGCGGCAGGCTGAAGCTGCGGCCCGCAAGGTAGCTGCGGACCAGTTCGCCGGCGCGTGCTGGGAGCAGGTCGTTCGCCATGTAGCCCATGACCACGTGCCGGAACAGCGGGTACGCCGGCACCGGCCGCAGGCGGGAGAGCAAGGCCTGCCATCGCAGCGTGCGGAACCACACGCCGGCGAAGTACACCGGCACGGCAGCCACCAGCCAGCGGTAGTCGGCAGCCGCAAGCACAGCGCCCACATGCAAACCGTCGAGTTGGCGGACGAACAGCAGCAGAAAGATACCGGATATCAGAAAGCCTATCAGGGTCTTGCGGGAAGACAGCATGTTGGGGTCTCCGTGGGCTGGCGAGAGTGACGGATGAACGGGGACGGCTACCAAGGGCGCAAGCGTTCGGGTGGAATGCGCTCGAAGCTCGGCCTGCCGGGCGGGCGCCACTGGAGATAAAGATGTGCGTACGAGCCGGCGACGAGGTGCCTGATGCGAATGCGGTGCAGTCCCTCGGTGAGCTGCACCGCCGCTTCGGGCTCGAGCCGCCCGCCCACGCTCACCAACGGTGCTCCGTCGATCTCCACCTCTGCCGATGAAAGCGCGCCGGCCAAGAATCGGTAGCTCCCGGTCACCGGCGCAATCAGGCTCCCGGTCCATTCGGCGGTAAACGGCCGATCGAGTGGTGGCACGTGATAGTAGACGTATGGCGAGGGCTCGGTGCGCCTGAGTGCGGGTGCGGGCGCGTAGTTCTCACCACTTCGATAATCGACCGTAAGTCCCATTGGGCGAATGGCGCCGCGGTACAGCGCTTCCGGCGGGATGGGCTCGAAGTTCCCCTGCCCGGGGCCACTCCACAACAGGCGGACGTCTTGCCCGCTGGCGCGTCCGGCCAGTTCGATCTGGTGCAGCCCTTGCGCCAGCGACGTCAGTGCAATCGCGCCACCAGCTACCAGTGGGCGGCCGTCGAGCAGCAGGCGCATCTCCTCGGGGCCATCCAACCACAGCCGGTAGTCACCGCCCGTCGGCGCCAGCAGGCTGCCAATCGCTGAGAGCTGCCATGAAGGTGCGCCCGCCGGCAGGGTGATGGTGCCGCTGGTGGCTATGAATTGACGAGCGCCACCGCCGGCCGAGCCGCCTTCTGGCGTGACGGTAACCGGCAGTCCCCGGGTCGCGGCCACCGTCTCCGGCGACACCGTGCAGGTGAAGGCGACAGCCTGCGGGGCCGGCGGACGGGTGACGGGCTGACAGCCGGCATCGGGATAGTAGGCCGCGGCCAGGGCGTAGTACACCGGCTCTTCTTCGGCGAAGACGAACGTAGCCCCACGGCCATCTTGAATCGGCAGATGCATCTCCGGCTCCAGCTTGTTGGCGGGCCTTCCGGTCAAGAACTCCACCGTGGGGTGGGCGGCGTAGTGCACCGAGCCATACACACGGTCGCGATCTTCGGAAGCCAGCACTTTCTGGGCCAGCACCGTAGCGCCCATCGAGAAGTCTTCCCAGACCCTGGGGTCCTGTCGCTGCAGGCCGAAGTAGGTGCCGAGGTTCGACGCACCCGCCAGAAAAACCAACACCACCGCCATCAGATTCCCGGTCTCGGGCTGGAGACGGCTGGTGGCGGCGGCCAACCCGATGGCCGCCAGCAGCACCGCGGGCGCGACGGCGCCGATGGCCCGCAGCCCTTGCGGCGCCTCGAAGGCAACGGAGAGAATGCCGGGCAGCAGCATGAACGGTAGCCACGCGATGACCAAAGCGTATCGGGGCTGCCGCCAACGCGCCGCTGCAACCACTAGGCCGACGACCATGAAGACCGCCGTCACCGCGTCCAGCATGGGCGCGCCCGGTAGATTGTGTCGGCCGTTGCGGTCGCCGGCAACCTGCAGCATGCCGGCGTGCCTCAGGGTCGAGTCCCAAATGGTCGAGAGCAGCAGCTCGGGAGGAGTCGTGGAGAAAACCGAGGCTTGTTGGGGCCGGTTCAGCACTTCGGCTGGGCTCGTGAGGGTTGAGACGGCCACCGGCGCGGCAATAAGCAGCGCCCCGGCACGGCCAGCAGCAGCCCGAAGCGATGCTCCCAGAGTCGC
>CAXNDA010000050.1:0-9851 GCA_964200875.1 Chloroflexota bacterium
CGATGCGGCACGATTGACCGCAGGCCTGTTCGACCCGACCATCCTCCCGGCACTCCAGGCCGCCGGTTACGATCGATCTTTTCGGGAGCTGCCCGCCTTCGCAAGCGCGCGCGCCGGGCTGCCGCCAACGGCCGGCCACTGGGACGCTATCACCACGGACGAAGCCACTCGCACTGTGACTCTGCCGCAAGGCGTGACGCTCGACCTCGGCGGCATCGCCAAGGGCTGGCTGGCCGACGCGGTGGTCCAGCGCTTAGGTGCCTACGGGCCATGCCTGGCTGATCTGGGAGGCGATATCGCAGCCCGTAGCGCCCCTGCAGACCAGCCGGGCTGGGCGGTCGGCATCGCCGATCCCCTGCACCCCGACCAAGACCTGGTGGTGCTTGCGCTCCGCGACGCCGCCATCGCGACCTCCGGCCGCGACTACCGGGTGTGGAACGGGCCGCTGGGCGAGTCCCGCCACCACATCATCGACCCGCGCACCAGCCGGCCGGCGGTCACCGATGCGCTGTCGGTGAGCGTGGTGGCCCCGTCCGCCGCAGAGGCCGAGGCCCTGGCGAAGGTCGCGTTGCTGCTGGGCGCCGGCGAAGGGGCAGCGTATCTCGAGGAGCGGGGCGTCGATGGCTTGGTGGTGGCTGCGGATGGGACGGTGCGCCCGACGCCTCGCTTCACGCGTCTCGAATGGTCGAATCTCACAACCGTAGGCGCGCGATGACCTCAAACGTCGCCCAACCGCAGGCCAATGGAGCATGGCTCACCTACGGGCTGGCCATCATCGCAGGGATGGCACTTGGCGGAACCGGTGCGCTGCTCGCGAACACCTGGGCCCCCGGCATCACCGCCTCGCTGACCGGTGCGGAACCGAAGGCCTACTGGTACGTGTCCCATGCCTCCGGCTTCGTCTCCTACGGCCTGCTCTGGGTGTCCATGGCCCTGGGCCTGCTTCTCACCGGCCGTGTCGCCAAGCTCTGGCCGGGCGGACCCACCGCCGTCGATCTGCACGAGTTCACCACGCTGACGGCCCTGGTGATGGCGGCCGTGCACGCGCTGATCCTGCTGGGCGACAAGTACATCGCCTTCTCACCCCTCACGTTGTTGGTGCCCATGTTGAGCCCTTACCGGGCCGAATGGGTGATGCTGGGGCAGGTCGGCTTCTATTTGGCCGTGCCGATCATCCTCAGCTTCTATCTGCGGCGCTTTCTCGGCCCCCGCACCTGGCGCACGCTGCACTATCTGACCTTCGCGGTGTTCACCCTGGTCACGGCCCACGGCGTCTGGGCAGGCTCCGACAGCACGAACTCCTTTGTGCTCGGCAGTTATGTCTTCGCCCTCGTCTCCTTGTACGGCCTGACGGTCTACCGGATACTGGCAGCAGTACGAAAACCAAAGGGCGCGGAAGTCAGGACAGCAGCATGACCACCAATGCGTCCGCCGGCACCCTGCTGGTCGTTGAAGACGATGAGCAGATCGCCGAGCCGCTCATCTACGGACTGCGGGCCGAGGGTTTCCACGTGATACACGCCCGTGACGGTGTCGAGGGCGTCGAAGCCGCCCGGCGCGACCACCCGGACCTGGTGCTGCTCGACGTCATGCTGCCCAAGCTCGATGGCTTCGGCGTGGCGCGCCAGCTTCGGACAGAGTCGGCGGTGCCCATCATCATGCTCACGGCCCGCGGGCAAGAGATGGACCGGGTGATGGGCCTGGAGCTGGGCGCCGATGACTACGTCGCCAAGCCCTTCAGTTTCCGGGAGTTGCTGGCCCGCATCCGGGCGTTGCTGCGGCGCCGAGAGCTGGATCGTGGCTCGGTCGTCGCGCAGCCCGACGAGGTGCAGCTGGGCCCGCTGAAGATCAGCCGGGCGACGCGGCAGGTGTGGCGCGACGGCCATGAGGTGGCGCTGAGCCACCGCGAAATGGAGCTGCTGCTCGCACTTGCTACCCAGATCGGCCGAGCCGTTCCCAGGCAGGATCTCTTCGATAGCGTCTGGGGCGCCAACTGGGTGGGTGATGCCCGCACCCTAGACGTGCATATTCGCTGGTTACGTGAAAAACTGGAAGCTGATGCCTCTCGTCCAGCCTACCTCCAAACCGTCCGCGGGTTCGGCTACCGTCTCAGCGACCAGCCAGGGCTCGCGCCTGCGCCTTAAGCCGCCTTCGCTCCAGACGCTGCTGCTGGCGTCACACCTGGGCCTCACCGCCCCGGTGTTGGTCCTGCTCGTCCTCTGGTCGGGCTTCTCGCTGCAGGCCGCCACGCTCGATCAAGCCGCTCAAGACCTCGACACTCAGGGGGCCTCGCTGGCGCCCTTCTTGCGGGAACCGATGCAGCTTCGTTTCCGTGGCGCGGTTGCGGTGGTGGCGCTGGTCAAAAGCTACAGCCAGACCACCGGCGCCACCGTCACCGTCACCGATCCCAACCGCCGCGTGCTCGTCTCGTCCGACGACCGCATTCCGACCGGCGCCCAGCTTTCGGGGCCCGAGCTGCAGCAACGGGTGACCGCCATCCGCTGGGACGACGCGTTAGGCGAGGAGCGGATGTACGCAGCGGCGCCCATCATCGAAGACGTACGCGAGGTCGTGGGCTTCGTGCAGGTCTCACGGCCTTCCGCCGAACTCTGGCAGCGCATCAAGACGACCTGGCTGACGCTGCTGGGCGCGGCCACCGGAGCCTTAGTCCTCGCCATCGTCGGCAGCGTTCTGGTGGCGCGACAGATTACGCGGCCCGTCCGCGCGCTCACCGTGGCCGCCCAGGGTGTCGCTGGCGGCGACCTCAACCGCGTCGTTGTACCTTCTGGTCCACGTGAGACGCAGGGGCTGGCCCATGCGTTCAACACCATGAGCACCACGGTGCGCGAAACGCTGGCACAGCAAGAGGCCTTCGTGGCCAACGCCGCCCACGAACTGAAGTCGCCGCTGGCCAGCATCCGGCTTCGGCTCGAAATGATCGACACCCACGGGGCGGAACACCCTGAGATGGTGGCCGAGTACCTCAGTAAGCTCCAGGGCGAAATGCGGTCGCTCGAACACCTGACCGAGGAGCTGCTCACGCTGTCAGTCGTCGCCGATCCCGAGCGCAGCCCCAAGGCGCCCACTGACCTCGCGCCCTTGTGCTACGAGTTGTCCGACCAGTACGGTCCGCTGGCGCAACAGGCCGGGCTGGCGCTTGAGGTGGACGTGCCGGATCATCTGCCGAAGGTCGCGGTGAACCCCGGTCAGATCGCCATGGCGTTGCGCAACCTGCTCAGCAACGCGGTCAAGTTCACGCCAGCGGGCGGCACGGTGAAGCTGAAGGCGTTCGCCCAGGGCGACAGCGTCGACATCCAGGTCAGCGATTCGGGGAAGGGCATCTCGGCCGAGGCGCTGCCCCATGTGTTCGAACGCTTTTTTCGCGAAGACAGGTCCGACCACCGCGGCGCAGGCCTGGGACTCTCGCTGGTGAAGGCCGTGGTGGATGCCCACGGTGGCCGCGTGGCCGTGCAGAGTACCGCCGGGCAAGGCTCCACCTTCGCGGTGCGGCTGCCCCAGGCGGTGGAGCAAAGGCCCTAGCTCGCGGGGGCCTCTGCGTCGGCTGCCGGCGGCGCCGTTTGCGGCGGTGGTGGCGGCGAGACCATGGGGTCGGGCCCCGGATCGCGGCCAGCCACTACCAAGCCAAGCCGGGTCAGGTAGCCCTGCCACCCATAGGCGGTATTGAGCTGCTCCTGCTTCGAGATGCCGAAGTGGCGCACGCGCACCACCGTGATATCGCCCGTGAGCAGAAAGTCGACCTCCACCCGCGTCGAGCCGGCCGGGACCGGGTGCCCAGGACGCTCGAAGCCCCAGGTGAACACCAGGCGCTTCCCCGGGTCCACCTCTACGAACTCGCCGACGGTGATGTCCCGTCCCGTCACGTTCACCCGGTAGATGCCGCCCGGCTTCGGGTCGAGTTCGGCTTCCACCCCTTGCCACTGCAAGAGCCGGTCGGGCTCCACCCAGTAGGTGTACACCGTTTCGGGCGGTACCCGCACCCGTAGCAAGCGTTCGACGTGCTCTTGTGGCTGTTCCGTGGTCATATGTGAAGCGCACCCTCTCGCTGAAACTCCGCCCAGGAAGGGCGGAGGACTAAAGCAGCAGTCTCCGGCCCTATCTAGGCTTTCAGTTCCACCACTAACTCAACCTCCACCGGTGCGCCCAGTGGCAGCTCGGCGGCGCCCATGGCAACTCTCGCGTGCCGGCCCGGCTCCCCGAACACGTTGATCAGCAACTCGGAGGCGCCGTTTGCCACCCGCGGATGGTCGGTGAATCCCGTGGCGGAGGCAATGTAGACGGCCAGCCGCACCACCTGTGCGACGTTCTCCAGCCCGGCCGCCTGGTTGATAATCGCCAGAGCGTTCAGGGTGGCCCGCTGCGCCGCGGCCTGCCCCTCTTCCAAGGTGAAGTTGCCGCCGAGCTTCCCCACCTTCTGCAGCTTACCGTCGACGAAAGGCAGCTGGCCGCTGACGAACAGCAGGTTCCCGCTGCGCACTGCGGGCAAGTAGGTGGCAACGGGGCGGGGTGGTTCGGGCAGGGTAAGGCCCAGTTCTTTCAGTTTCGAGGCGACGCTCATTGTCTGCGCTATCCTATTTTTCAGGGTGTGGTGGAGGCATTCTAGCATGCGGAGTCGGCCCAGCGGCAGAGTCGCATGCCTGGGCACGGGCGACGCCTTCGTTCTCCCGCGTCGCACTCAGCCTCGGTGGGGCTTGTCGGCCGTGGAGTCGGAAGACGCTTCCTTGCGAAGCATGCCCTGCCGCTCGCGAAACCAGCCCCACCCAATGTCATACTGAGGCACGAAGCATCCCCCGCCTCGCGTTACGTGCCTTAGCCAGGCGCCGGGGGCTTGATGCCCAGCCAGCGGTGAAGTCGGAAGACGCTCCCTTGCGTCAGCATGACACTGCCGCTCGCGAGACCCAGCAGGGGGCTTGATGTCATGCTGAGGCACGAAGCATCCCCCGCCTCGCATTACGTGCGATCACCAGGCGCCAGGGCTGATGCCCAGCCAGCCGTGAAGTCAGGACACGCTCCCTTGCGGCAGCATGACACTGTCACTCGAGTCACTTAGCGCCGTGACCGCTCAGGGTGAGGCCGCTCAACTCGTGCATTTTCCCGCCAGCCTCCCCAGCGTAAGCCCGGCCCGTTATACTGAACAGCCTATGAAAGCTCTCGTGTTTCTCGACGTTGAAGAAGGACCGAACCAGCCGCTGTCCCTGCAGTTGGTGTTCAGCGCGCTGGAGCCGGAACGGCACGTACTGCGGGTGCGCACCTACGATCGCGGCGACACCAACGGTACCTGGCACGACGTGGTGGCCTGGAACAACGACGGCACATCCAAGATCGCAACCGGCGTCAAGGTCGAGGACTCGGGTCAGGCCTACGCGTACCTGATCTATGGCGGCGACGGCGGGGTGCGGCTGCGCCCGGCCGGCAGCGCTGACTGGGCAATAGCGGCGCCCGGCCAGTGGGGCGAAAGCCACCTCCTGCTCACCGAGGACCAGGACATCGAGTGGGCATAGCGTCGAGACACGGTGGCGAGGCGCAAGACACCGCACCCCATCCACCATCTGCATCCACCCCGAACAACCCAACGAACCGCCGTAAGGAGCTCATGTGAAAGCGATAGTGGTTGACCCGAATGCCGCCGGAAAGCTGGTCATCAGCGAGGTACCTGACCCCACGCCGGGCCGGAGCGAGGCTGTGATTCAGGTGTCGGCCATCTCGCTGAACCGCGGCGAGACGCGCAGCGCCATGAGCGCAGCCGCAGGCGCCCGCCCAGGCTGGGACATGGCCGGGGTGGTGACCAAAGCCGCCGCCGACGGCTCCGGTCCGAAGGAGGGCCAGCGCGTGGTCGGCATTCTGAGCACGGGCGCGTGGGCGCAGCATGTGGCGGTACCCAGCAACCAGATCGGCCTATTGCCCGATAGCGTCACCTTCGAGCAGGCCTCAACGCTGCCGGTGGCGGGCATGACCGCCTACTACGCCCTCGAGAAGAACGGCTCGGTGTTGGGGCGCAAGGTGCTGATTACCGGCGCCTCTGGGGGCGTGGGCCTGTTCGCCGTCGAACTGGCGGCCAACGCGGGGGCCGAAGTCACGGCGGTGGTGCGGCAGGCGAAGTATACCGAGGCGGTGCAGGCTGCCGGGGCCCATCACGTGGTGGCCGACGAAACGGCGGCCGCAGCGGCCCAGTACGGGCCCTACAGCGTGGTGCTGGAATCCGTGGGCGGCGCCAGCCTGACCAATGCCCTCACCATGCTCGCTTTCGGAGGCATGTGCGTCCTCTTTGGCGCTTCGGGCGAGGGCACCGGGACGGTGGAGATTCGCCGGTTCTTTCAGGCGGGGCGGGCATCGCTCTACGGCTTCGGCCTGTTCAACGAGTTCGGTATCACCCCGGCTAGCACCGGCCTCACCCGCATGGCGAACCTGGTGGCGGCGGGCAAGCTGCACCCGCACATCGCCGTCACCGCACCCTGGACCGACATCGCGTCGGTGGCGCAGCGCCTGCTGGACCGCGACTATCCGGGCAAGGCAGTGCTGCTAGTTAGCTAGCGGTACCCGATGCTTGGTCCAACGGGTTGTGGAAGCCGACCATCCGGCGCCGATCCTCGTCATAGACCCGGATGTGGAGCGACTTCAGGCTCTCGCGTAGCGTCAGCGGCGGCACTTCCTGAAATACCGGTACCGTATTGTGGCAGGGCTCCAGGTTGTAGTTCGGGATGCGCGGGTTCAGGTGGTGAATGTGGTGGAACCCGATGTTGCCGCTGAACCACTGCAGCGGCTTGGGTAGTTTGTAGAACGAGCTGCCGTAAAGGGCGGCCTGAAAGTAGTCCCAGTTCTCGTGGCGCTCCCAGTAGGTGTTCTCGTACTGGTGCTGCACGTAGAACAGCCACACCCCAATACCACCGCTCACCACCGTAATCGGCAGCGTCACCGCCAACATCGCGCCAACACCCACGGTGAAGCTCAGGCCCAGCACAAGAACCAGAAGCGAGAAGTTGGTCACCCACACGCTTCGCTCCTCGCGTGGCTTGCCCGCGCAGTCAGAAAAAGGGAAGCGCGACAGAATGAGAAAGGCAAACGCCGGCCCGAGCACGAAGATGACCAGAGGGTTGCGGTACAGGCGGTAGGTTATGCGCTGCAGCCACGGCTTCGCCCGGTACTCCTCTTCGGTCATGGTCCACACGTCGCCCAAGCCCCGGCGATCGAGATCGCCCGAGGTGGCGTGGTGCAGTGCGTGGCTGTGGCGCCAGGCGTAGTAGGGCGTATAGCTCAACACACCGGTGATGGTGCCCAGAATGTCGTTGGCCCGCATCGACTTGAAGAACGACCCGTGCCCGCAATCGTGGAAGATCACGAACACCCGCACCGCAAACAGGGCTGCCACCACCCCCAGCGCCAACGTAAGCCAGTACGACACTTCCAGCGCCCGGTACGACAGGTACCAGAAGCCGATATACGGCGGAATGCTGGTCATAATCTCCCAAACGCTGCGCCAGGTACGGGGCTTTTGGAAGGCGGCCAATTCGCCGAGCCACGGCGGCCTGCCGGAAGGTCGAGCCGATGCGCTGGAGGCGGTTCCGCCCGGTAAGGCAGGTATGGGAGCGATGCTTGTGGTCACTGGTGACTACTCTTCTCCAAAGGCAGATTGAGGTGCTCTACTGGTTCGATACCCACCCCAGCTGGCGCGATAGCGCGCGCCGTCACAGGGTAGCGAGACATGGGAAAGCAACACAGAGGGCGGGACGCTAGGGGCGGACGCCGGGCTGCTGACACCGGTAGGTTTTGTCAGGGCAAGCCCGGGTACTGGAACCAGCATTCGGAAACCACAACTGATTCAAACGCGCGTCCTTCAAACAAAACTCCACTGCATACGCGGGCGGGGAGCGCCGTAGCGTTCTCCGTACCCTCAGTATAGCATTCTGTCCCCTACTGCAAGCGGCCATCCCCCAACTGATGCAGCACGCGATAGTACGTGGGAAGCGGTGCTTTCCTCCATGTGCCGGGGGGCAGCTTGCCGAGTTGAGCCCGCCGGTCTTCTACAGTCCAGAACGCGCGACCAGCGGCTTCTGTTTCCCAGAACTCCGTGCGGAACAGCCGGCTCTCCCGCCCCAGGAACTGATACAACCGATACTCACGAAATCCAGGCGTGGCCAACAGCGCCGCCCGCAGCTCATACTCCCAGCTCGCCCAGCTCGCGCGTCCGGCGCCGGCAACCTCCAGCTCGGTGCGCACGCAGAACTGGGCGCCCCCAGGCGTACCCTGCTGCGCAACCGGCTCGAAGAACTCGATGTCGGGCGGTTGCATGAACGCATCGGCGGGTCGGGTGCGGTTGTACTCACCCATCCAGCGCATGTGTTCCTCGTCCACGGCGTAATTGCGATCGGTCCACAGCCGCAGGGCCATAAACGTCACGCCGTCGCCCAGCCACTTCATCCAATCCGAGGCCAGCGAGCTGGGCTGGGTTGCCTGCGCCTCGTGCAGACGCTGCACGCGCTGAGCGATGAGGTCTTGCAGGCCTGGTGTCGCGTAGTAGGTCTCCTGAAACAGGAACATGCTGGTCCTCCTTAGGGTCGGGCCGTCGGTGGCTAAGCCTTCGCTGAGTCCGATCGCTCCCACGGCGCGGCGGGCAGCACGGCACGGACCACCGCGGTGAGCGCTGCCGCCATGCTTGCCGACGGCGGAACCGCCAAGTACAGCGGCTCCCACCGCGGATTGAACTTGGCTTTGAAGTGCAGTAACCCTGCTGGATTGTACGGCCAATGGACAACGCCTGCCGCCCAATCCAATAACACCCGCAGCCAGCCGCCGGTCGCACCCATCACGTTCGAGCCCGGCACCCCGCCCAACGACACCACCGCCGCCCCCTCAGCCCGGAAGGCGAGCATAGATGAGGCAATCAGTGCGTCCATCAGCCCGGCCATGACGCCGGGCCGATAGCGCACCACGTCCAGCATCCACCCATTGCGTAACGGCATCGGCGACCACGACGTAAGCGCGACGACGTCGCCGGCGTTATTCAGGGCCACTGCCAGCCGGCAATGCGGATCGAAGGCGGCGTCGATACCGCCCAAGCCGAAGCGCAGTTCCCGGAGCGGTTTGCGGCGTTGCCAGTCGGCCGCCACCGCCCGCAACTCGTGCTCGCAGCGCACCCGCGCATCGGTATCCAGCCAGCTGAAACTGATGTCGCGGCGGTGCGCCCGATTGAGCGCCGCTCGCACTTCAGCCCATGGGGCGCCCTCTAACGTCAGCGTGTCGAGTGGCACCAGCGCCTCGTCGCCCAGCTTCAACGTGCGGTAGTCCCGCTGAGTAAGGAAGGCCTTCCCCAGTTCACTGACCCCACAGAAGGCCGGTGTCAGCCGCACATCCCGGGTGTAGGCCTCGAAGCCTTGCGTGGCGCCGGTCCACTGAGCGTAGGGCGCCAGCGGCGGCCCCGGAATCAGGGCGAAGCCGCTCTGGACGGTGTAGCCGATGCGAGCCGGCAACTCCGGCAGTTCGAAGGCAGCGCCGGCAGCGCTCAGTTGCAGATAGCTGATGCCGCGCAGCACCCAACGAGCATAATCACCGTCGCCAGCCGTGTTCTCCACCACCTCAGTGTACCCGACGCTCGGTCCATTGCTTCCACCGTAACTGCTCAGTGTTGAAGGGCCGGTCGGTGAGCGATGACGGAAGGGACGGTGGCCCGTGGATGGTGTGACGATGGCCGGCAGGGGAGTCCTTGTATGTCGGTGAAGCGCGCATACTAGAGAGCATGGCACCGGGCAGACCGACGGAGTCCGGGGTCGCGGAAGACCGCCCCTCAGCGGGGTCGCCCGGTGCGCTACGCCCGTCCAGAACTCGCACAGTTGCCGGGG
>CAXNDA010000051.1:0-9757 GCA_964200875.1 Chloroflexota bacterium
GGTGATGGTCGACGAGGGCGGGGGTTCGAGGGGGAACCCCCTCGACTCCTAAAAAGTTCCATGGGTGGGCGGAGGGAATCATTGCGCTCAGCCGAAGGCCGCGAGCCGAGCCACACGACTACGTGCATCGCACCACTAGGTTCCAGGAATTCCTCAAGGGGCAACACCATGTTCTCCACGGCAGATTGACCAGGCCCGCCCTCCATCGCAACGTCTTAAGCCTTAGTGAGCACTTAACCTGAAGTGCACGAAAGGAGCTAGCAGAATGCTTTGTCCAGTGTGTAAGATCGAATTGCGTATGACCGATCGACAAGGTGTGGAGGTGGACTATTGCCCTCAATGCCGGGGAGTGTGGTTGGATCGCGGAGAACTCGACAAGGTACTGGAACGGGAAGCTGCCGCATTGCAGGCAACCCAGCCTGTTGGCCAGCGTAGAGAGCCTGAGCGACGGGATGACTATCGCGACGATCGCAAACGGGACGACGATGACCGCGACCGAGGAGGCTACCGAGAGGGCGGCTCCTACCCGCGCAAGAAGAAGGGTGGCTTCCTAGGCGAGTTGTTCGAGTTTGGTGATTAGGCTGGAACGACGCGATTACCTTATGATCACAGGGCGGAGAAGGTAAGCAAGCAGCATAGGTTTGGGAGGAGACGATGAGTACACCATTTGGCAACACCCTGAAGACAGGCATTCTGCTGGCGGCCCTCACCGGACTGCTGGTGGTTATCGGCGGGGCCATCGGCGGTCGCGGCGGCATGATCTTCGCCTTCGTCCTCGCGGTGGGCATGAACTTCTTCGCCTACTGGTTCTCGGGCGATATGGCGTTGAAGATGGGCGGCGCCCGCAAGATCGAGCGCGAAGAAGCCCCGTGGCTTTTCGACATGGTGGCCAAACTGGCCCGCCAAGCCGGCCTGCCCATGCCCAAGGTGGCGCTCATGGATACCGCGGCGCCCAACGCCTTCGCAACCGGCCGCGACCCGCAGCATGCGGTGGTGGCCGTCACTACCGGCATTGTGCAAGTGCTGGACCGCGAGGAACTGGAAGGCGTGTTGGCCCACGAGCTGGGCCACGTGAAGAACCGCGACATCCTCATCATGAGCGTGGCGGCTACCATTGGCGGCGCCATCACGATGATCGCCCAGATGGCGCAGTGGGCCATGATCTTCGGCGGCCTGGGCGGCAACCGTGACAACGAGGAGAACCAGGGCGGCGGCATTGTGGAGAGCCTGCTGATGATTATCGTGGCGCCCATCGCCGCGACCGTCATCCAGATGGCCATCAGCCGGGCCCGAGAGTTCGGCGCGGACGCGAGCGGCGCTGAAATCAACGGCGACCCCGAGCCGCTAGCCCGAGCGCTCGAGAAGATGGAAGCCGCGGCTCATCAGACACCGATGCACGTGAATCCGGCGGCAGCGCACCTGTTCATTGTGAACCCGCTGGCCGGGGTGAGCTTCGGCTCGCTGTTCAGCACCCACCCCAAGACGGCCGATCGTATCGCTCGGCTGCGGGCCATGCGGGTCAGCCGGAGCAATCGCCTGTTCGTCTAACGGAACCAGGGATCGAAGAGGGGGCAGCCACTGGCTGCCCCCTCTTCTGCTTAACTAAATTCAGGCTATCTGGCCTCTACCCGGTACACCATCCCTGTGTTGTGGCCCGAGACATACAACTCGCCGTCCTCGTCCTCGCCAAAGCTACTGATGTTGACGCTTTGGCCGGCCATCGCCTCGGTTCGCACCCATTGGCTTCCGTCGCGCTGCAGCGTCCAGATCACTCCCCGGCAGTAGTCTCCAAACACGTACCTCCCGGCCAGCCCCGGGAAGCGCTGGCCCCGATAGACGTAGCCGCCGGTCACCGAACAGCCCTCAGGGCCCGTCTTGTACTCGGTTACCGGCAACAGCAGGCCTTGCCGGTTGCAGGTGGCGCGGTCGGGTGGAAAGCAGTGGGTTGCTTCCATGACATTCCAGCCGAAGTTCACCGGAGGAGCAGTACCCGCAGGCACCAGGTTCACCTCTTCCCAACTGTTCTGGCCCACGTCGGCCACCCACAGGTCCCCCGTTGCCCGGTCGAAACTGTAGCGCCATGGGTTGCGGAGGCCGATGCCCCACACCTCCTGCCTGGCGGTGCTTGAGCGCACGAAGGGGTTGTCAGCGGGTATGCCGTAGGGCCCATCAGGCGCGTCCACGTCGATGCGGAGCAGCTTGCCGAGCAGCACCCCGGCGTTTTGACCATTCGCCTGGGGGTCGCCGCCGCCGCCGCCATCCCCCGTACCGATCCAGAGCTTGCCGTCCGGCCCAAACAGCAGCATGCCTCCGTTGTGGTTGGGGAAGGGTTGGTCGAACGCCAAGACCGTCTTGGCCGAGCCCGGGTCCGCCGTCCGCCGGTCACCAGGGGCTGTGTAACGCGCGATTACGGTGTTGCCACGAAGATCGGTGTAGTTGACGAAAAGCAACCCGTTGCGTTTGAAATCGGGGTGAAAGGCGAGCCCCAGCAGGCCCTGCTCGTTGCCGGTGGAGCGCACCAGGTTGGTGATGGTGAGAAACGGACGTGGATCCAGGGCGCCCTGCCGGATCACCCGCACGGTCCCGGCCTGCTCCACCACGTACAGGTCGCCGGTGCCATCGCCGGCGTTGGTTACCGCCAAGGGCTTGGTGAAGCCTCCGGCCAGCGGTGCAAGGGTTATTCGAACCGCGGCTGCTCCCGCTGGGGTAGCGCCCGCAGCCGGGGTAGCGGTTGCCGCCGGCGGCGCCACGGCATCGGGAGACGGCTGACAGCCGGTGCCCAGTCCGACCAACATGGCCAGGGTGACGGCCCAGCTCGAACGCAACGTATTCATGGATACTCACGCTACCAGGGTGGGCCCGACCCTACAAGCAACCGGCAGCAGGTATGAGTTCGGCGAGGTGTCGATTAGGGGGGCGGGTGTCATCCAGCCTAAGGAGGCTTTGCGACGAAGCAATCTCCCTCGGCGCCGCGCGTTGGCTCCGAGAGGGGGTTGCCACGCCTGCCTGACGGCTGGGCTCGCAATGACGGTGAGTGCCGGGGACTCGTCGTTGCGAGGAGGCTCGGCGACGAAGCAATCTCCCCTCGGCGTCAAGCGTTGGCTACGAGCGGGGGTTGCCACGCCCGCCTGACGGCTGGCTCGCAATGACGGCGTGGGGCCTGGGACTCGTCGTTGCGAGGAGGCTTTGCGACGAAGCAATCTCCCCTCGTCGCCAAGCGTTGGCTACGAGCGGGGGTTGCCACGCCAGGCTGACGGCTGGCTCGCAACGACGGTGCGTGCCGGGGACTCGTCGTTGCGAGGAGGCTCGGCGACGAAGCAATCTCCCCTCGGCGCGTCGTCGGGGTCACCGCTTGAGCAGTGCGTCAATCTCCGCGAGAAGGCTCGAGGCGCTGAACGGCTTCCGCATGAACCCACTACACCCGGCCTCCCAGGCACGCGTTTCCTCGGTAGGCGTGGCCGATGCCGTAAGCACCACCACCGGAATACTCGCCGTCCCCTGCTCGGCCTTCAGCTCCTGAGTAAGGCTAACGCCGTCGGCATCGGGTAAGCCAATGTCCATCAGGATCAGGTCGGGCGCCACAGAGGCCAGCACCGCGCGCATTTCTTCGCCGCTGCGCGCGGTATACACGCGGTAGCCGGCGCGCGCTAGAATGGTTCGGATCAACTCCAAGTTCGGGAGCGTATCCTCAACAACCAAAATTTCAGTTGTGGTCAACGTATCCGTGGGAGCACCTACCCTCTGGTCATGGAGCCCACTGTCCGGCTTCCTGGCAAATCCTGCTCCCTCAAGTGTACTGTATATGCCCACATAAGCACTATTCTCCAACACTTTGCCGCCGAGTGCTGTGACTTTAGTCACCGCCACTGTCTAGCAGAATTCTTACAAGTGCCATGGGGAGGGTGACGAGAGTGACAATGGCGGTGTATTCTGTTGGAGATAACGCTCGGGAGCATTGGACGTTTAGTCTGACGGGGATGCGCCAGGGGCGTACGTGCGTAGCAAAGTAGGTAGACCTGGCGCCAGAGGCAGGGTTACACTACCTGCTGCGCAGTTATTCTGGAAAACACACCAGCAGGTGTGGGGAGAAGATCATGTCACTTGCAGTAGCCATTCAGGAAGTCCTGAAGATCCGGGGGATGACCCGCCGCGAGCTTCTTACCAGACTTCCCCGGCAGTCGAGCCGTTGGGCCGTGTATCGCATCTTGGCGGGAAAGAGTGCCGACGCACGGCTCTCCACCATTCTCACCATCTGCTCAGCGCTCGAGGTCTCGCCGACCGAACTGTTCCAGCTTGCAGGCTTCGTGCCTCGGGTAGAGCGCAGCAGTGCGCTGTTGGACGTCCGGCTCCGCAAGGCCTTCGCGTCGGTGCAGTCGCTGGGGGCAGAGGCTAAAGACCTAGCGCTTCAGGAGCTTGAGGCTCTGGTAGCCGTACTCCAGCGGTGGGATGCCGCAGGCAGGGCATCAAAGGCCGCCGGGATCGAGCCGGAGCCTGTCAAGCCGGTGAAGGCCACCCGCGCCCGGGCAACCCGCAAGGCGCCCGAGGCTCTTGAGGCGACTGCCGGGGCCTAGGCCCATCGGGGCGCTAACCCAAGAAACACAGGAGGGCCGGGGTGACACCCGGCCCTCTCCCCCAGTGTGCCAGGGCGTCTAGAAGAACGTGCTGATAGCCTTTGCCAGCAGTACGTTTTGATCGAGGATGATCAGGCGCTTCGCAATCTTCCACCCCGTCGCCGCGTCGCGCCGCAGGGTATCTTCCCGCTTGCCAACGAACATGTTCACTTCGTCTCGCAGGCGGTTCTGATACACGAAGAAGCGGCTGCGCACCTTCACCTCGTCACCCAGAACCTCGACGAGCTGCACATTGGTGACAATGTGCCGGATGCGCGAAAACGGCTCCTCCACCCAGTGGATACCGGTGTTGATCTGCCGGACCCGGCCTGCGAGCGTCGCCTTGCCCTCGTCGAACCACGAGATTTCGGACTCTGCGTCGGTGTTCTCTCGGTGCTGCTCGCCGAACTTCACGTTGCGGCGTACCGGCATGTGGTAGTGGATGTCGTCGGCGATCAGCTCGATCCAGTCGCTGAACCGGCGCTCATCAAGCAGCTCGGCCTCCATGTAGAGGAACTGCTCGATCTCCTCCTTCAGCAGCAGGCGCTCGAGGGTCTGTTCCAGGGCTTTTGTCGTCATGGGAGGTCTCTCCTGTGTCTAGATGGTCACCGGGGCCGGCATGCGGCCTTCACCGAATGGTAGTGCTGAGGGCGTCTGCCCGCTTGTTCGCTGGTCAGGCGCACCTGGTGTGGCTTCAGCGGCAACTGAAGCGGGGGATTCTTCCTGGCGCCAGAATGACACTTGCGGAGACCTGCTGCCGCTTCCAACAACGGTCACGCTGAGGAACGAAGCATCCCCCGGCCCCTTTGCTGACCGGTGACGACGCATGCGCGTCCATCGCCCAAGCGCCCTACACCACCGCCAGCACGTCGGTGCAGAACACCATGTCCTCTTCGCCAACGCGGGATGGGTTGTCGGGAAACTCTAGGAACTTGATGAAC
The DNA here is from genome assembly GCA_964200875.1 of Chloroflexota bacterium. GTDB lineage: Bacteria > Chloroflexota > Dehalococcoidia > SHYD01 > SHYD01 > SHYE01. The sequence goes on from CAXNDA010000051.1 coordinate 5,552, forward strand.
AGCCAGCCGCCATCCTGCGGGTTCGCGGTCACTTCGGCGATGGCCTTGCTGCGCAACCGCACCTTCGCGCCCACCGGCACATCGCGAATGATGACGGTGTCGTTGATCGACATTTGCTCTTCGGCTTTGGGTTCACGGGCGTCGGCCATGGGGCGCCTCCTTCTGGGTATGCATCTGCTCCTACTTCTTCACCGGGATGATGTCGTCCCAGCTTCCGGCTTCCATGAACTGCAGCCAGCGGTTCAACCGTGACCGCTGATTCTCCTCGGCTATGCGGTAGTTCAGCGTAATGCCGGGTACGCGTTCATCGGTCGTGGCGTGCCCGGCGCCCATCTCGAAGTTATAGGGCAGGCGCTGAGCCATGGTGCCCAGGCTGGCCGGGAAGGCGTAGTTCCAGTTCTCCATATCGTCCGATTCCGTCATGCCGCAGGGGCCGCCGTAGCGCATCATGTAGCGGCGCTGGGCGTCTTTCACCAGCTTGGGCGCGTTGCGATCGACCGGGTACTGTCGCCAGCTCTCGGTGACACCAACGCCATGCGGGTGCCAGATGAGAATGCGGTGCGGCTGGATGTTGACGTTGGGCCAAACCAGCGCGGTGCCACCGTGCAGAAACTCGTCGGCGTACTTCTTCTGCTTCTTCTCCCGCATCTCGCGATAGTAGTCGTCGACGCCGGGCACCGTCTGCCAGGTGTCGGCGTAGGGGGCCACCCCTGGCAGTTCGAAGATCGGGTTGTGGCCGCCATGCCCGTACTCCGGACTCGACATCTCGTAGGAGGTCTGCGGGAACGCCGCCCGAACGCCGCTGCGGCTCCCGCCCTCCAGCTCACCCTGAGGGCCGATGGCGGCGACGTTCACCGAGCGATGCGTCATGGCACCGTGGGCGCTGTCGCCGTCGAAGCTGAACCCCGGGAACTTCCAGTTGGTGGGAATGCGCCACTTGATGGCGGGGTTGAACAACTCCACGCCATTATCCTCGCCGTCGGAGCCTTCGAAGCAGCGGCGGACCTGGGTGGCGAAGGGGCCCAAGTAGTCCTCGAACGAGGGCGCCTTGCGGTCCCAGGTGGCCCAGATGGAACCGTAGTAGTTGCACATCTGCGCCACTTCGTGCAGGCCCCACTTGCTCTTGTCCAGGTCGCCCTTATACGCCGCATCCTGGTAGGGCACGCCCACCAGCCGGCCGTCGGTGTCGTAGCTCCAGCCGTGGAAGGGGCAGGTGAACACCAGGGTATTGCCGTCGTCGTACCGGCAGACCTTCATGCCGCGGTGGCGGCAGGTGTTCAGGAACACGTGCAGCACGTTCTTGCGGTCGCGGGTGAGGATGACCTCTTCCTCGCCCATGCGAGAAACCACGAAGTCGCCGGGCTTGGGCACCTGGCTCTCGTGCCCGATGAACAGCCAGGCCCGGGCGAACACCTGCTCCAGTTCCTGAGCGTAGATGGCCTCGTTCACGTAAATCTCGCGACTGACATGGCCCTTGTCCAGGTCGATGAGCGAGCGAAGCGACCGATCACCGAGCGAACGAATCATCGACACCATGGGGACACCTCCGGGTATGAGCGTACTGCCGTTTGGCCGTACTATCGCAGAACCGGTGGCAGATGGCTAGGGGCGGACGCCTATCCCGACAGTCAGTGCTGGCTTAGGTTTCGGCCTAACTTTCGGTACAGCCACTGGGCCGTACGACGTGAAGGTGTTAAGGGCGCTCTGAACCGAGTGCGATCGCTTCGGCGCGGCTCTCGGTGGCCACCGGTGCTACCCCTGCATCATCCGCTCGCGGGCTTCCTCCTCGTCGCGAGCGCGGCGGTAGGTGTCCAGCGCCTCGAAGGGGTCGGCGTTGTCGTGCACGATGGCGCGCACGGCGGTGATCATGGGCACCGGCGTCTCGTGCTGCCAAATGTTGCGGCCCATGTCCACGCCGGCCGCACCCGCCTGGATCGCGTCGTAGGTCACCTGGAACACATCCAGCTCGGTGTCCATCTTGGGGCCGCCGGCGATAATCACCGGCACCGGGCAGGCCTCGGCCACCTTCTGGAAGTCGTCGCAGTAGTAGGTCTTCACGAAGCGAGCCCCGGTTTCGGCGGCGATGCGGCAGCACAGCGAAAGGTAGCGGGCGTCCCGCTTCTCCAGCTCGCGGCCCACGGCAGTGACCGCCAGCACCGGCAAGCCCAGACTCTCGCCCTCGTCCACCAGTTGGCCCAGGTTCAGAATGCTCTGGTGCTCGTAGGCGGTGCCGATGAACAGCGACATTGCGACGGCCGCCACGTTCAGTCGCAGCGCGTCCTCCAGCGAGGTGACGATGCCTTCGTTGGCCAGGTCCTCGCCCACAATCGAAACGCCGCCCGACACCCGCAGCACAATGGGCGTGTGGGTCTGCGGGTCGACCGAGGTGCGCAGCACGCCGCGGGTCAGCATCAGGGCATCGGCGTGGTCGAGCAGTGGCTCAATGGTGATGGCGGGCTGCTGCAGCGAGGTGATGGGCCCCAGGAAATAGCCGTGGTCGACGGCCAGCATCACGGTGCGGTTGTCGTCGGGATCGAAAATGCGCGCGAGTCTGTTCTGCATACCCCAGTCCATAGAGGACCTCCTTTGGAAAGTGCGAGACGGTTCGTGAGTGAGGAGTGGTGGGGCAGCGCCCTTTAGCGAGTATACCAGGGGTACCGGCTGCCTTAGCGTGAGATGCCACACCGCCATTGCGAGCCGGCGTCAGCCGAGCGTGGCAATCGTGACGGTGCGTACATCAGGCCAGAGCCTTGGGCCGCGGTACCAGCGACACGATTGCTTCGGCGCCTGCGGCCTCTCGCAATGACGGGATGCCCCTCGCCTAGACCGGCACCGCCGGTCGCCGGCGTGTCTCGGGCCCCAGCACCAGCATGGTGACCGCGGCCAGACCGATGATGGTGGCCGAGAGCAGGAACGCCTGGGGTATGCCCCACGTCTGGCCGATGCCCCCCAGCAGCAGCGGCGCCACCGCGCTGCCGGTACTGTTGATGAACTGCCAGACGCCCATGAAGGTGCCCCGGCGCGATTCCGGCGCCATGTCCATGGCCAGCACCTGGGTCACGCCCATGGCCATACCCTCGCCCAGACCCATCACCAGCACCCCAAGGGTCAACATGGCGCGATCGCCGCTGCCGGCAAGGATGAAGCCGGCGATCGCCAGCAGCGCTAGGCCGGGTACCAGCGACGCCTTGCGCCCAAAGCGATCGATCACCATACCGTTGGGGAAGGCCGCGAGGAACCCCATCAGGCTGCCGAGGGTCAGCAACTGGCCCATCTCGCCGGGGGTCAGGCCGGCCACGTTGCTGGCGTGCAGCGGGAACAGCACCTCGAAGGCGCTGCCGCCGCTCATCATGAACAGCGCAAAGCTGGCGAAGGCCACCACCATGAACGGGCGGGTGAAAAACAACTTCAGGCTTTCGCTGGGGTCGCCGGCGGTCTCGTCGCGCCGTTTCTGCATGGCGGCGCGCGCCGCGGCGTCGGGACGGGTCTCGCGAATCAGGAACACGAAGATGAAGAGCGCCACCAGCTTGCTGCCGCCGTTCAGCAGGAAGATCGACCGCAGGCCGAAGGTGTCGCCCAGGTAGCCGGCCAGCAACGGGCCCAGCAGCAGGCCCAAGCGTTGCGCTGTGGTGCGCAGGGCGATGGCCCGCCCGCGGTTCTCCACATTGCTCACGTCGGCGACCACCACGCTGGCGCCGGTATTCCAGATGGAGAGGCCCACCGACCCCAGGAACTCGAAGGCGAGGAACTGCTCGTAGCTGGTGGCATAGAACGAGAGCACCGAGGAGATGACCCGCAGCAGCAGGCCCAGGATCACCATGGGCTTGCGGCCCAGCCTATCGGTGAACCAACCGGCGATGGGCCCGGCCACCACCCGCCCGATGGCGCCGGTGGCGGTGACCAGCGCCACGAAGAACAGCGACACGCCGAAGGACGCCGAGAACAGCGGCCGGGCAATCTGCATGCCGCCGAACCCGAGCGTGGTGAAGAAGAACGTGGCGAACAGCGGGAGTTCGCGCAGGATCAGCAACCGCAACGTAGGCCTGCTTGGGTGATGGTGGCCCCGACGCCGGCACATGAACGCGGCTCAGTGCTTAAGTGGGACTTACGGGTTATACGCCTGTGGCTGGCGGTTGGTCAACCGCCCTCGTCCATGTCATCCCGACGCCAGGAGGGATCTGGGGTGGGGTGGCGCCACTGCCCGCC
>CAXNDA010000052.1:0-9508 GCA_964200875.1 Chloroflexota bacterium
TGGCGCCACGGGAGTAGGCCACCTGCGCAGCTTGCTATGGAAGGGGGGGTAGCCGCGGCTACCCCCCCTTCCATAGCAAGCTGCGCAGGTGGCCTACTCCCGTGGCGCCACCAAGCGGACCTCCGCCAGGCGCTCGGCTACGTCAGCCAGCACCGCCGCCGCGCGATTGGGACCGGCCGCCCCCATCGCCAGCGTGCTAACGCCCGGCACCCCACAAAGCACGTCGCTGGTGCCAAACCCGGCACCCTTGAAGCCGATCAGTTGGAAGCAGGTCCCCGCCTCCGTCACCGCCTCAGTCGTCGACGTCACGCCACCGCCCAACGGCACCGCGGTGATTGGTGAGCCGTCCAGCGGAATGCGTTGCAGCAGGTAGCTGTCGGCGCCGCCGGCCGGTGCGGTCCAAGTCATCGTTGCGTTGACGGTCTGGCCCAGCTTCAGTGCGAAGTTCTGAGGGATCACTGTGCCCCCAGCCTGGCCGGTCATGCCGCAGAGCAGGTCGGACAAGCCGAGAAGCGTGGGGCCGTTGAGCGCGGCCAGCACGTAGCAATACACAATGCCATTCGCGGCGGTGGCGTCGATATAGTTGGTGGCACTACCCCCCACCGACAGCAGGGTAGTGGCCGCCGTGCTCGTGTTGTACGTCAACAGCGTATAGCTCGCTTGCGCCGTACCACCGTCCCAACTCAACGTAATCGGAACGGCAGTGATTTTCAGGTTCTTGCCCCCCGTCGGTGCGGGCACCATCGTTGGTGTAGCGGTGGGGGGTGCGGCCAGCCTGTGGATTGCGTCCGGCGAGCCGCCGGCTTCCGCAGACAGCGGGGGCTCGGCTTGAACGCTGGCGAGGACGCACAGGGTACCCACCGAAGCCAGCCCGGCGAACCATACCCAAGACCGTGATTGTCGTTTCATGTACACCCTGCTCTTTATCCCAGGTCTGCCGCATCCCAGTAGGGAACGGGCGGCCTCGCCTACGCGCCCCCGTGGCAGCGCTTGAACTTCTTGCCGCTGCCGCACCAGCAGGGGTCATTGCGCCCCAGCTTCAGGTTGGCGGGCGGGCGGGCGGGGGCCCCGGCGCCCACCGGTACCGGCCGCGGCGCCGGTTGAGCTTGCGGCTGCGGCTGTTGAACGAGCTGTGCATCGGGCATGCCAGTACTGGTGGAGGTGGCAGGCATGGGGCCGCGCATTTCCGTTACCGGTGGCGGCGGTGCGGGCTGCTGCTGCACCGGCTCCACCCGGAAGATGGTGCGCGCCACGTTCTGCTCGATGGCGTTGCGGAGTTCGCCATACATCTTGAAGGACTCTTGCTTGTAGGCTACCAGCGGGTCGGTCTGGGCGTAGGCGCGCAGGCCGATGCCTTGGCGCATGTTCTCCATAGCGGTCAGGTGCTCCACCCACAGGCTGTCGATGGCCCGCAGCAGCACGATGCGTTCGATCATCCGCATCAAGTCTGGGCCGTAGGTCTCCTCGCGGGCTTCGTAGCGCTCGTCGGCCCAGTCTTGCAGCGCGTCCTCCACCTCGTCGCGGGTCATCTGCCTCAGGCGGTCGGCGTCAATCTCGGTGGGCGGGTCGGGGAACATCGTCTCGACCTCGGCCCAGAGCGCCTCGGTGTCCCACTCCTCGGCGTTCTTGCCGGGCAGGTACTGGTTCACCAGGCTCTCGATCTCGCCGCCCACCATCTCCTGCACGTCCTGCTTGAGTTCGCTGCCCTGCAGCACCTTGTTGCGCTCTTCGTAGATCTTGGTGCGTTGGGTGTTCATCACGTCGTCGTAGTCGACCACGTGCTTGCGGATGTCGAAGTTGTAGGCCTCCACCTTGCTCTGCGCGTTCTCGATGGACTTGTTGACCATGCCGGCCTCAATCGGCACGTCGTCCTCGAGGCCAGCCCACTCCATCACCTTCTTGATGCGGTCGCCACCGAAGCGCCGCATGATCTCGTCGTCCAGCGAGAGGTAGAATCGGGACGAGCCGGGGTCGCCCTGGCGTCCGGCGCGGCCACGGAGCTGGTTGTCGATACGGCGGGACTCGTGACGCTCGGTCCCCAGAATGTGCAGGCCACCCAGTGCCACCACCTGCTCGCGTTCGGCGGCGCACTCCCGCGCCTTTTCGGCCGCCACTTCAGCGTACGCCTCAGGCTGTGTCTCGGCATCGATGCCCTTGCGATGGGCCTCCTCTTGCGCCAGGCCCTCGGGGTTGCCGCCAAGCAGAATGTCGGTGCCGCGGCCGGCCATGTTGGTGGCGATGGTCACCGCGCCCAGCCGGCCGGCCTGCGTGACGATCTCCGCCTCCCGCTCGTGGAACTTCGCGTTCAGCACCTGGTGGGGCACACCCGCGCGCTTCAACAGCTCGCTGAGGTACTCGCTGGTCTCCACCGTGACGGTGCCGACCAGCACGGGGCGTCCTTCTTCGTGCAGTTCGGTCAGCTCCTCGACCACCGCCTTGAACTTGGCCTCAGCCGTCTTGAACACCAGATCGTTGGTGTCTTTGCGGACGTTGGCCCGGTGGGTGGGAATCACCACCACATCCAGCTTGTATATCTTGTTGAACTCCTCGGCCTCGGTAACGGCGGTACCGGTCATGCCGGCCAGCTTCTCGTACTGGCGAAAGTAGTTCTGGAAGGTGATGGTGGCCATGGTCAGGCTCTCGCGCTGTACCTCCACGTTCTCCTTCGCCTCCACCGCCTGGTGCAGGCCGTCGGACCAGCGGCGGCCGGGCATCATGCGGCCGGTGAACTCGTCGACAATGATGACCTCGCCGTCTTTGACGATGTAGTCCTTGTCGCGCTGGTACAGCACGTGGGCCTTGAGCGCCGTCTCGACGAAGTGGGTCAGATGGTAGTGTTGCGGATCGTAGAGGTTGGGCACCTTCAGCCACTCCTCAGCTTTGGCGATGCCCGATTCGGTGAGGGTAACCGCGCGGGTGCGCTCGTCCAGCAGGTAGTCCTCGTCCAGCATGAAGCCGGGGGCGAGGCGTGCCAGCACGCGGTACTGATCGGCCGACTGCTCCGCTTGGCCGCTGATGATCAGTGGCGTGCGGGCCTCGTCGATGAGGATGTTGTCCACCTCGTCGACGATCGCGAAGTGCAGGTCGCCCTGCACCAACTGGGCCTCCTCCACCGCCATGTTGTCGCGCAGGTAGTCGAAACCGAACTCGTTATTGGTGCCGTAGGTGATATCGGCGGCGTAGGCATCGCGCTTGTGCACCGGCCGCAGATGGGTGTAGCGCTGATCCTCCACCACATAGGTGGGGTCGTACAGGAAGGCGGCGTCGTGCTGGATGATGCCGACCGACAACCCAAGCAGATGATAGACGCGGCCCATCCACTGGGCGTCGCGCTTGGCCAGATAGTCGTTCACCGTCACCACGTGCACGCCGCGGCCGGTGAGCGCGTTCAGCGTGACGGGCAGCGTCGCCACCAGCGTCTTGCCCTCGCCGGTCTTCATCTCGGCGATCTTGCCCTGGTGCAGCACCATGCCGCCCATAAGCTGCACGTCATAGTGGCGCTGGCCCAGCGCCCGGCGCGAGGCCTCCCGCACCGCGGCGAAGGTCTCGGGCAGGAAGTCGTCGACGTGCGCCTCCTCGGCCTCCAGCTTGCGGCGGAAGCCGGCCAGCAGGTCGCGCAGCGCTTCGTCAGAGCGCTTCTCCATGTCTGGTTCCAGCGCATTGATGCGCCCCACCAGCGGTTGAAGCCGCTTTACCTCTTTGTCGTTGGAGTCGATGAGTTTGCTAAGAAAGCCAAGCATGGTTAATCACCGTTTTCATCAGCTAGAGCAGCTTCGGATAGGGGCCGGAACCGGCCCCACGTCACCGGAGCTGTGATGGCCGCTTGCAGCCTGCGCCAATAGGTGGCTCGAGCGATGTCGAGCACCCCAAACTGATCCATGTGAGGGTTGCTGAATTGCGTGTCCAGAAGCATAAAACCGCGCACTCGTAACCAGTGTACCAGGAACACCAAGCACAGCTTGGAGGCGTTGGTACCGCCCAGATCGGGCCGAACGAACATCGATTCGCCGCAAAACGCCCCCCCAATGTGCACACCGTAGAGCCCACCCACCAGACGATCCTCCAGCCACGCCTCCACGCTGTGAGCGTGCCCAATGGCGTGCAGTTCAAGATACGCCGGCAGTAACGCGTCGGTGATCCACTGGCCGTTACTCTGGGTACGTGGCGGCGCACACGCGCGGATCACCTCCTCGAATGCCGTGTCGGCCCGCACCTCGAACTTCGGGTGGCGCGCCTCTCGCTGCAGCCGCCGCGGTGCGTGGAAGGTGTCGAGCGGGATGATGGAGCGAGGGTCGGGGCTGTACCAGCCCACCTCGCCGGTCGCCGCATCGCCCATGGGGAACAGGCTGTTGCTATAGGCCCACAACAGGGTGGCGGCGTTCGGCCGCTCGAAGTCGGCGCCGGGTGGCGGTGGGGAGATGGGGAGGTTGCGGAGGGTCATAGGGGCTACTAAAAGGATACCGCCCTCGCGTTGAGGGCGGTATCGGCGTGCTGCCGTTAGGGACGCTTCATCCCAGCGACCACTGGGCCCACATGTCGTCGGAGCCGTTGTCGAACATCGCACCGACGCTGTTGCCGGAGTGGATGCGCTGGATCGCCTCGGCCAGCAGCGGGGCGATGGACAGCGTTTTGAGCTTGGCGCTGTGCTTTCCTTCGGCCAGTGGCACGGTGTCGGTCACCACCACTTCCTTGATGCTGCTCTTGTCCAGCCGTTCGAGTCCCGGGCCCGAGAAGATGCCGTGGGTTGCCGTGGCGTAGATGCCGGCCACGCCGTTGGCCTCCAGCACGCCGACGGCCTCGATCATGGTGCCGGCGGTGTTGATCTCGTCGTCGACAATGATGGCGGTACGGCCGTCGACGTCGCCGATGACGTTCAGCGCCTCGGACTTATCGTCGTTGCGCACCCGGCGCTTCTCGATGATGGCGAAGGGGCAGTCGAGCCGCTCGGCGAAGTTGCGCGCCTTCTTCGCGCCGCCGATGTCGGCAGACACGATGACGGGGTTGGGCAGTGCTTTACGCTTGAAGTAGCTGGTCAGCAGCGAGAGTGCGGTCAGCTCGTCCACCGGTACTGAGAAGAAGCCCTGGATCTGGCCGGCGTGCAGGTCCATAGTCAGCACGCGGTTGGCGCCGGCGGTCTGCAGCAGGTCGGCGATCAGGCGGGCAGTAATCGGCACCCGTGGCTGATCCTTCTTGTCGGACCGGCCGTACCCGTAATAGGGGATGACGGCGGTGATGCGTCCGGCCGAAGCCCGCCGCACCGCATCGATCATGATCAGCAGTTCCATGATGCTGCGGTTCACGGGCGCCGACGTTGGTTGCACCAGGAAGACGTCGTGGTGGCGGACATTCTCCTTCACCTGAACAAAGATGTTCTCGTTGCTGAACTCGAAGACGTCGGCGGTACCGAGGGTGACGCCCAAGGCCTTGCAGATGTTCTCGGCCAAAACCCGGTGTGTGTTGCCGGTTAGCACGGTCAACGGCATGTCTTGGAACACGAAACCCCTCCTGCGATGGACATACTGCGCCCCTGGGCGTGGCGCGCACTACAGGGCAAGCGAAAGTGTAGCATCTCCCGAAGGCACTGCGCGCGCCGGTTCGAGAATTGTAAGTATGGTAAGGGTTGTGGTGTTACCGCAAACGGCTGTGCTAGGCGGTGGTGGGGCGATCGGCCCCCGGAATCCCGTTCACCCACAGCGGTTTGCCGTACCGAGCGCTGAGCCAGCTCCGCAGGTGCTGGTTCAGCCACACGCCATCCAGGTACACCTCGGATACGATGCCCATGCTGTCCCAGTGGATGTGGCCGTTGGGCGTGTAGCGCAGCTCCTTGCCCTGCACCAGCTCGCGCGTGTAGGACAGCAGCGCGTCGCCCAGCGGCGTGCCCAGCGACGGCGCCCACACGTTGCTGAATCGCACCTCGGTGATGCCGCCGTCCACCCGAATGGTGTCGCCGGTCAAGACCTCGGTGCAGATGCCGGTGCGTTCTTGCATGCCTCCATAGTAGCGCCATTGCAGACGGCATGGGACGCGCGATACTGAATTCCAAGCATGTCTGCCCTCCCTCGCACGCCTTCCCCCGCCTCACTCTGGTCGCGCCAGTTCGTGCTGGCTCTCACCATGAGTTCGGTGTTCGCGGTCGGCTTCAATGCCTCGGTGCCGCTGTTGCCGCTCTACCTTGCGTCGTTTCAGGCCAGCGATAGCGACATCGGGTTGGTGGTGGGCGCGTTCGGGTTGGGCGCGTTGGTGTTCCGCCCGCTCAGCGGTCAGTTGGTGGACCGTTTTGGCGCTCGGCGGGTGAGCATGGCGGGCGCATTGCTGTTCGTGGCAACCACGCCGCTGATGGCGTTCACCACGCTGGTGCCGGCGTTGCTGGTGCTGCGGCTGGTGCAGGCAGCAGGCCTGGTCAGCTTCTGGACGGCATCGACGGCGCTGGGCATGAGCACGGCGCAGGCGTCGCGCATGGGCGTGGCCATGGGTTTCGTGGGAATGACGGGACCCTTCGGCGGGTTGGTGGCCTCACCCTTGGCCGTCCCCGTGGCGGAGGCCGCCGGCTGGCAGGGCGCCTTCGTGGGCATGGGTCTGGTCGGCGTGGTGGCCATGGCGTTGTGCCTGCTGGTGCGCGTGCCGGCGCGGGTGGCACGCACTCCCATGAAGCGATCCCTGGTGAATCGCGCCGCGCTCACGCCCGCCTTGTTCTTCTGGAGTTGGGCTCTGACCCAAGGCCCCATCCTGGGGTTTGTCCCCTTACTCGCGCTCGACCGTAATCTGGGCAACCCCGGCCTGTTCTTCGCGGTGTTCAGCTTGAGCAACACCGTCTTCCGCCCTGCAATCGGTATCGCCGTCGACCGCTGGGGTTCGCCGGCGGTGGCGTTGCCATCGCTGCTGGTGAGCGCTGTGAGCATTGCCATGATCGGCATCGCCGACACTCAGGGCTGGTTCTTGGCGTGGGCGTTCATCTATGGCCTCGCCAATGGCGGCATCTACACCTCGCTGATGACGCTGGCTATCGACCGGTCGCCGGTGAACGAGCGTGGGTCGGCCATCGCCACCTTCCAGTGGGGTTGGGACATGGGGATGTCCATCAGCTCGATGGTGGTGGGTACCCTGACTGGCCTACTCGGGTACGGCGGCATCTTCGTCTTCAGTGCGCTGGGGCCCATCGCCGGCAGCGCACTGTTCGCGTGGTCGTGGCGCACCCGCCGGCTCCATGTGCCGGTCAGGGCCGCCGCCATCGAGTAACCGGGCTAGGCCCCTGCGGCGCGGAGGCCGCGCTATCCCTCCCGCCTGCCCCACGCAACTACCATAAGCTGCGACATCCACACGAAGCTCGGGTCCGCCAGCAATTCCACCAGCCGGTCAAGTTCAGCCGGGGTCACCGCGCCCGTGCCCGCCAGCGGGTCGCTCATGCGGACGATGCTCAGTGCCAGCACCCGGCTCAGCGGGCAGCCGCCAGGGTTGAACTGCACCTTCGCGTCGGTGCGCACCTGCTGCAGTCCGGCGGCGCCCAGGTCGCCCGGTAGCCTGCGTCCGTACGCTAAGTCGAGCCCCCGCTGATCGGCGAGTTGCTGGAACCCGGCCATGAACCGCGTCCACAGGCCGTCGATTTCGGGACCGCCGCGTGTGGCTGGGGTCATGGTCAGGTGGTCGAACTCCTCGGCCACCAGCCAGCCACCCGGCTTCAGCGCCGCGGCCATGCGCTGGAGCGCCGCCGACCGTTCGGGCAGGTGCTCCAGAACCAGCCGGGTGTGCACGAGATCGTAGACGCCTTGGCCCACTTCCTCGGTCACGATGTTGTGCCGGTGAATCTCCAGGTTTGCTGGCGATGGGATGGGCTCCAGCAACTGCACGTCCAGATCGGTGGCCAGCACGTGGCCGGAGGGCCCGACCTGAGCGGCCAGCCAGCGGGCAATCGACCCACCACCGGCGCCGACCTCGAGGCAACGCCAGCCCGTCATGTCGTCCAGCGTGCTCAGATTATGCACACTGTACGGGTCCCAGCCCGCCTCCATCAGCGAGAGGCGCTCGTACTCCTGCTGCCATGCATTGCCGAAAACATACCCACCGACTGCCGCCTGCGGTAGTTCTGCCATGGTTCGTGTCTCCAGGGTTAGGGTTCGCTCTTGCCCAGAATAGTCGGACCCATGCGACGCTAACTATCCGATTGTTGTCACCATAGTGAGCGGCCATGTACCCCGATGGCGGCAGCACGGTTGCCGCGGCCATACCCATGGGGTAGGCTGAGACTATACCCCTGCCCCAACTGTGTGGCGGAAGAAGGCTATGCCATGGACCAAGTGCAGTTCATCGAACGGCCCGAGTTGCGTGACCCCATCCTTTTGCTGGCGTTCACAGGCTGGGGCGATGCCTCGGAGGTCGCAACGTGGTCGGCGAAGTATATGGTGAAGGAGTGGGACGCACCGAAGCTCGCCGAGATCGACCCGGAGGAGTTCTTCGTCTTCACCGACACCCGCCCGCAGTCGAAGTGGGTGAACGACCAGCGCACCATCGTGTGGCCCGCCACCGAGTTCTACTACCACAAGATGCCTGACCAGGCGCATGACTTTATCGTCGGCATTGGTACCGAGCCGAACCTGCACTGGAAGACCTTCCTCGCGGCGATGATGTCGGTGATCCGGGAGACCAAGACCACGGCCGTCATCACGTTGGGTGGGCTTCTGGCGGCGGTGCCCCACACTCACCCGGCCCGCCTCACCGGCACCGCTACTGAGCCCAACCTGGCCGAGAAATTGCACAGCCTGACGCCTCGGCAAGGCCGCTACGAGGGGCCGACCGGGATCGTGGGCGTGCTGAATACGGTGCTGCAGGCGGAGGATGTGCCCTATGCCAGCCTGTGGGGCAACGTGCCTCACTACCTGGCGGCCACCCCAAACATCAAGGTGGCGCTCGGCATGCTGCGCCAGCTCAATCGCGGGCTCGGCCTGGGTCTCAGCCTGTCCAGGGTGGAGCGCCAGGCTGTCCGTTTCGAGACGCAGGTGAACGAAGCGGTGGCCGACAATAGCGAGATAACCACCTACGTCCGCAAGCTGGAAGCCGAGCACGGCCTGCCTGGCCCCGAGGACGCGCCGGCCCCCATCATGCCCCGCGAGGAACTCCCCTCCAGCGATGTCCTGCTCGCCGACCTCGAGAACTACCTCCGCCGCCAACGCTCCGACGGCGACCCCGACGACGACGGCCCGAGAGACCCGCACGTCTAGGAACGCTGTCATGCCGAACCCGAGAGGCATCCGGCGGGGCGGGGCGCAGGTGTCGGCCATGTCCTGGCTCCGGGGTAGCGACGTGGCGTGGGGCCGGAGGTGGAGCCGCCGCCACCCCAGATGCTTCCTTGCGTCAGCATGACATCAACCGTGGCCTGTCATGCCGAGCCCGCGAGGCATCTGGCGGGGCGGGGTTCAGGCGTCGGCCATGTGCTGACTTGCGGGTGGTAGACGCGGCTTGGGGCGGGAGCTGGAGCCGCCGCCGCCCCAGATGCTTCCTTGCGTCAGCATGACAT
>CAXNDA010000053.1:0-9447 GCA_964200875.1 Chloroflexota bacterium
CTGATTCGTCTCGGCGTCCTCCACGCCCTCGGCCACGACCGTCGCGCCCATCTTGTGGCCCAATTCAATGGTCATGCGCACAATCGCAGCATCCAACTCGCTCACGCGGAGATCGCGCACGAAGGACTTGTCGATCTTCAATTCGTCGATGGGAAGGCGCTTCAGGTGGGTGAGCGACGCATACCCCATCCCAAAGTCATCGAGCACGACCTTCACGCCGCGCGCGCGTAGTTGCGAGACCCCTCGCAGCACCTGGTCCGGCTCGTCGATGAGGCTACTCTCGGTAATTTCAATCTTGAGGCGAGATGCGGGCACCCGGTAGCGTGTGAGTGAGGCGGCCACGAAATCGGGCAGACTGGGGAGCTGCAGGTCACGGGCCGAGAAGTTCACCGCCACGCCGACGTTGATGCCTTGCCGGTGCCAGGCGGCTGCTTGCCGTAACGAGCGTCGTAAGATCCAGCGTGTCAGTTGGTAGATCAGGCCCGACTGCTCAGCGATCGGCACGAACTCGTCTGGCGGCAGGGGGCCCAGCGTGGGGTGCGACCACCTGACCAACGCCTCCACCCAGAGCACTTCGCCGGTGTTCAGCTCCACCTGGGGGTGGTACACCAAATGCAATTCATCCTCGTCGATGGCTCGCCGCAACTCGGCGAGCAGACTCAACCGGCGAGGTTGGTTGCGGTCTTGCTCTTGGGTGTAGACCGCCATGCCGGTACTGCTGTGCTTCGCGACGTACATGGCGATGTCGGCGCGGCGCAGTAACGTCTGGACATCGAGGCCGTGTTCGGGGTATTTTGCCACGCCCACACTGGCTTGAATGTCGAACACCAAACCGTCTACCAGAAACGGCGGTCGCAGCGCCATGACCACGGTGTCGGCAACCACTTCTGGCGCGGCCGATCTCTCATCGCCTGGAACCAGCACCGCAAACTCATCGCCGCCCAGGCGCGCCACCAGATATTGTTCCTGCAGAGCGTTTGTCAGCCGATCGGCCACCAAGCCCAGCAGCACGTCGCCCGTTTCGTGCCCAAAGGAGTCGTTCACTTCTTTGAACCGATCGAGGTCCATAATCAGCAGTGCTGGGTTACGCCCCCAAGCCGATGCGTTAGCAAGGCTCGTCTGAAGGCCTTCCAGCAGCATGGTGCGGTTCGGCAGCCCCGTTAGGGCGTCGTAATGCGCCTGCCGAACAAGCGCTTCTTCAGCGAGCTTGCGGTCGGTGATGTCCTCGTGGGCCACCACGACGGACCGTGAATCACCGCCGAGCAGTGTGACGGTTGCCACCAACCAGCGGCTTTCGGCACCCGCACCACCCGGAACGCTGTACTCGAACTTGAACTCGTCTCGATCGCGTGCGATAACCGCACGTATGCCGCGAGCTATGCGCGAGGCGGCAACGGACAAAACCCCGCGGAACGTGTCGCATAGGGCCAGGTAGTTCGTGCCAAGGTCCAGTGCCGGGGTGAGGCCGCCGGTCGCCCCCGCCACGCTGGCAGTACGCCAAGCACGATTCACTGCCAGCACCGTGCCCTCAGCATCCAGAATCGCAATCTGGGCCGAGAGCGCGTCGAGGGTAGCCGCAGCCACCCGCTCCAGCGCCTGCAGGGACTGTTGGGTTCGTACTTCCTCGGTCACATTTCGAGCGGCTCCGAACACCTGAACCGCACGCTGCAGTTCGTCGCTCCAGACTGGGCGAGCACGATCCCGCACGATCCGTAGCTCACCGGTGCGGGTCACAATCCGGTAGTCGCATACGTGCACATGGCCGGCCAAGAGCTGTTGGCGCCGCTCCTCGAACAATGAGCGGTCTTCAGGGTGCACCAGGGTTGCCCAGCCTCCCGCCGACTTCAATGTGGCCGCGCTGTACCCGCAAAGGTCGAGGAGCCCCTCGCTCAGCCACTCGAGCACTGTCTCATTCGCCCCCGTCACGCGCAAGCTGTACATCACGTCGGTCGAGGTGGCAGATACCATCCGGAGCCGTTCCTCAGTGACTCGATAATCCTCAAGCGCACTTGCTCGCCCCAAGGCGATGGCGGCGTGACCCGCCAACGCGCTGGCCACGACCACCTCAGGGTCACCGGGCGTGACAACTCTGGAGAACCCCAGCACCAGGACGCCGAGAGGCTCGGAGATCCCACCAATCGGAAGCAGGAGGGCCGACTGCACCTGCCCATCGCGGAACAGCTGAACGACATGCGGCGGAAGTTGCGGCGTATCGAGCGTGGTGATGGCGATTTGGCCGGTGCGCAGGGCGCGCCCCAACGGCGAGGTGATCGGCAGCCAGGCAGGCGGTTCAGGCATCGCCATCGGACCTTCGCTCTGACCACCGGTTCGATACAGGCCGTCGGTCGTGGTGTCGTACAGCCATAGGCGGCCATACAGAGCCTCCACTGCCGCCTGGACCGCGCCCGAAACGTTGTCCAGGATTTCGCGCGCACCTCCCGACGAGACGGCAGCCGCGCTGATCGCCCGCAGAGCGGTAACCTCTCGCTCATGCGACTCCACTTGCTGCTTCAGCCGCGATCCCACTAGCGCATAGGCAAAATGGTTGGCGACGCTCTGCAACGTTGCCTCTGCGGGCACTGAGTCTGGGGTCCCTGCACGATATTCTGCAGTGACCACACCCAGCGCCACGCCGTTATGCGTCATTGGCGCGGTTATTGACCATGCGTTGCCCGCCGCGGTACCGTCGCCTGCTGCCGGCGGCTCTATTGGCCGAGCTGGTGCGTAAACCATGTGTTGTTCACGCAAGGAGCGCTCTTGCGGGCGGTTGGCGCCGGGTGCACGGAAGGCATCGTCGGGAGCATTCGGCGACATGCCGGCCTCACCGGCCCAGGCGCCTACCCGGAATGCGTCGGCGCCATCGTCGTGCAACCAGACGGTTAATGTGGCGGCGGCTACCGCTCGGCGCGCCACGGCCGCCAACTCTTGGAGCCCGGTTGCCGCGCCCCCGTCTGCGATCATCCGGCCGATGTCGCTGAGCGCCTGAAGTTCGCCGGCGCGCCGCTCGGTCTGTCGATACACGTCTGCGGCATGCAGGGCGGCGGCCGCGTGGTTCGCTATGGTCTCGCCCAGGCCCACATCACGATCGTGCAGGCGGTGCTCGGCGAGAAAACAACCGCACAGCACGCCCAGGGGTTGGTCGTCATGGAGCACCGGCCAGATCGCGATCGTGTCAAACCCCAGCGCCAGAAACCGGTCCCCCGATGGCCCCATCGGCTCGGGAGCGTGGGGCCCGTTGCGGAAGACTCTCGGTCGCCGTTCCAACAGGGCTGCTAGCGCCCCGGAGCCAGGGGCCGGTAACTGGGCGGCATTCAGCCCCGGCGGAAGGGACATGCCAGCTTCCGCACCCAGCACAAAGGACTGATCCACAGGATCAAACCGCCAAACGGTGAACCGATCGGCCCACAGGGCTGTCAAGGAGGACTCGGCTATCTGCTGCAGGACGGCTTCTCCAGAGTTCCCCGAGACCATGGATTCAGAGATCTGATGCAGGGCCCTTTGGGCTCGGAGCTGCACTTCCGCTTCTGACATGCTTCGGGCAGCAGCCACGGCAGCGGTCACGTACCCTGCGATGGTTAGCGCAAGGCTCTCGGTCTCAGCGCTTGGTGGGCCGCTCTTCGCGGCAAAGCCGACGGCGAGGACCCCGAGTGCCTCATCACCACGAATCAGCGGAAGGGCCATGAGACTGTACAGTCCAAGGGACTCCAGCAGCAACTGGCCGAGCGGCGTCTGAGCGAGCGCGTCGCGATCGAGACGGAACGGCTGCTTGGCACGCACTGCCGCCCGCAGTTCGGGACTATGCTCTGCTGCGCCCAGCATGGCTTCCCGAAGTTCATCGGGCAGTTCACCGGTGATCGCCGCCAACTCGGGCGTTCCCGCGAAAGACCGCACCCAGATCATGGTGCAAGTTCCGCCGAGCGCGACATTCGCGGCCGCAGCAGCTTCAGCCAGAATCACCGCTGGACTGGGTTGGCCGGTTATTGCGGCGCTGATGCGGCTTAACGCCGCGTGTATGTGGGCCTGGTCTGGGCCGGCAGGCCGCGAAATTGGCAGCGCGGGTGACGTGGCTACCCCCGGTGCGACGGGGATCACCGCCGAAGAGGCGGTGCCCCGGCCGTCCCGGCGTCCGGGTAGAGGTGGACGAGTTGAAGTAGCCATCAGGTCAGGTAATTGTAACGCTATTGATGGGGTGCAGTGAAGCACCATGCGCGGATAGAAGGCAAATTCGATCACGTTGATGCCTCCGCGGATTCTGAAGGGCTATAGTAGCTCGGAGCAGAGGGTCAAGGCCGGGAGGTTGGCAAGTGGCGGTAGACAGCACACAAGCAACGGGGGGCCGCCGGCTGTTCAGCAGTTTCCAACTGCGCGACTTCCGGCTGTTGTGGCTGGCCAGCCTGGGTTTTTCGGGTGGCATGTGGGTGCAGCAGGTGGCCATTGGTTGGTTGGTGCTGCAGATGAACGGCACCGCGCTGGACTTAGGCGCCGTGCAGGCGGCCCGCATGCTGCCGTCGCTGCTGTTCGGCATGGTGGCCGGGGTGCTGGCCGACCGTTTGCCGCGCCGGGAACTGCTGATGGGCATCGGCGCGGTCTCGGCGCTGTACTCCATCGTGCTCGCCTGGCTGATTGCGGTGGGCGGGCTGGAGTTCTGGCACATCATTGCCCTCACCTTCATTTTCGGGTCCTGCCGCGCCTTCGAATGGCCGGTTGCTCAAGCGCTGATTTACGACGTCGTTGGACCAGCCGAAGCGTTGAGGGGCATCTCGCTGAACGGTACGGCCTCCCGCCTTATGGGCGTGGTTGCGGGTGTGGCCGGCGGCGCGGTCATCCCCACCTTTGGCCCGCAGGGCAGTCTGGTGCTGATGGCGGCGGGCTATGCCCTGGGCGTCGTCTTGCTGCTGTTCCTGCATCCGCCCACACAAGCGCCGCGTGGCGTCTCGGCCCCCTCGTTCGGCGAGAGTCTGCGGCACGGCTATGCGCTGGCCCGGAGCAATCGGCGGCTGCTCGGTCTTTTCGTCCTGTCCTGCTTCGGCGAGGTGTTCGCGTTCTCGCACATGACGCTGGTGCCACTGTTTGCCCGCGACGTGCTGCACGCCGGCCCCGAAGGCCTCGGGCTCCTCACCTCGGCCCGGGCGCTGGGGTCCGTGGCGTCGTCGTTGCTGCTGGCGTCGCTGGCGCACCAGCGAGCCGGCGTTCCGCTGCTGGTGGCGCATTACGCCATTTACGGCGCCGCGCTGATCGGCCTGGCGTTGTCGAGCAACCTTTGGGTCTCCATCGGCCTGATGGCGGCGATCGGGCTGGCGGCGTCGTCGCTCGACCTGCTGCAGCAAACCCTGATGCAACTCAGCGTGCCCGATGCCGACCGTGGCCGCGCGGTGGGCTACTGGGTGGCGGCGCTCGGCTTCGGCCCCGTGGGCCATTTGGAGATTGGGCTGTTGGGAACCCTGCTGGGCGCTCCGCTTGCCATGGCAATGAACGGCGCCATTGTGCTGGTTGTTTTCGGCGTGGCAGTCGTGGTTATCAGGCGTGGGCGCCATGGGAAGGCGACGGCAGCCAGCGAAGCACCTGCGTGAAGCCGCGCGATGGACCAGCGCTGGCGGGCGAGAGGCGGTGAGGGGGCTACCAGGTAGGAATCAGAGGTGAGGCGGTTAGGCCCAGTCCGCTCTGCCTTCGGATGAGCGTTGGCTCAGCGCAGTGAGGTGGTGGTGCGTGGCTTTAGCCCGCAGGCCTTAAGGCAAACTCACCGACGGGTGCACCACATTTCTGCTGATCACGTAGCAGTCCGCCTCACCGGTACGTTCTTCGCTGGTTCGTCTTCGGGGAAGCGCGTCTTTCCCGCCCACCCACCCGCATTCACTTTTTAGGAACGGGGGACCCTTCGACGAAGCTCAGGACAGGCACCCCCGCACCCCCGGCAGGAAGGGTCTGCCCTTCCTGCACCATCCCATCGCTCACCAAGGCGGCGCGTTTACAGAAACGTGTTTCACCTAACTCACCGACCGTGAGCGCTGACGCTACCCGTGATGGTGTACCATCCACCTAAACAGTCAACGGAGGCGTGGTCATGAGCGAACGGCGAAAACTCAGCATGGGGATTGTGGGCGCAGGCGTGGGTGCGGCGGAGATACTGCCGGCGATGGACGCGATGGAGGAGATCGACCTGATGGCCTGCGCCGACGTCGATGCCGAAGTCCGGCGCCGTTTCAAGGAGCGTTATCCCAACGCGACTACCTATGCCACCGCCGAGGAGTTGTGCAACGACCCCAAGGTGGAGGCGGTGTGGGTTTCGAGCCCCAACCGGTTCCATGCGCAGCATGCCGTGCTGGCGTTGAACCACGGCAAGCACGTGGTGGTGGAGAAGCCGATGGCGTTGAACCTGGAACAGGCCCAACAGATGGTGGAGGCGGCAGAGCGCAACCAGCGGCAGCTGCTGGCGGGCCACACCCGCGCATTCACCCTGCCCATCAGGGCCATGCGAAAGATCATCCTTAGCGGCCGCCTGGGCAAGGTGCAGGCGATTCACCTGATGGCCTATAGCGACTGGATGCTGCGGCCGCGCACCGCCGACGAGCTTGACCTTGCGCAGGGGGGCGGCATTCCCTACCGTCAGGGGCCGCACCAGATCGACACCGTGCGCCTGCTGGGCGGCGGCATGCTGCGGAGCGTGCGCGGCGCCACCGGACAGTGGATGCCCGAGCGGTCGATCCCCGGGTACTACAGCGCCTTCCTGGAGTTCGAGGATGGCACCCCGGCCACCATCATCCACAACGGCTACGGCTACTTCCTGGGCGCCGAGCTGGTGCCGTGGGGTGTCAGCAAGCAGCGCTACAACATCGAGGAACGGGCCGCTGTGCGCAAGAGCATGCGCGACGGTACCCGCGACGAGTTCCAGGACAAGCAGGACCTGCGCATCGGCGGCCGGCTGGAGCGCGAGATCTTCCGGGAGCGCGAGCCCGAGCCGTGGGTACCCGAGGATCTGGGGTTGGTCATCGTGTCGTGCGAGCGCGGCGACCTGCGCCACTCGAAGTACGGCCTCTACATCTACGACGACAATGGCTTGACCGACATCAGCACGGAAGCCGGCCGAGACATGGGCCCGGTGCAGCGCCGCGCCGAACTCGAAGAGCTGTACGACGGGGTCGTACTCGGCAAGCCGGTGTTCCACAACGGCCGCTGGGGCATGGCGACGCTCGAGGCGTGCCTAGCCCTGATGGAATCCGGCAAGGAGCGGCGCGAGATCATGCTGCGGCACCAGGTGCCGGTGGATGCTTCTTACGACGCCGAGCTGGCCATCCCAGGCATCTAGTTGGTGCGATGCACGTAGTGTGATGTGGCTCGGCTCGCGGCCTTCGGATGAGCGCGAGGGTTCCCTCCGCCCACCCATGGAACTTTTTGGGAGTCGAGGGGATTCCCCCTCGAGCACCCCGTCCAGAAAGGGCTGCTGCCCTCTCTGGACTCTCCCGCTTCGTCGAGCATCACTGTGCATGCGTTGTACCACTAGCGGCGGGGTTCGCCTGATTGCGCCTTGCGGCTGGCCATGCCGAAGGCGATCGCGGCCACCGTCATGGCGAGGACTGCCAACACGCCCGCGCCCACGGTAATGGTGCGCGCCTCGTTCGAGATGGCGCGGGCGTCCTCGGCGTCCTGTTGTCCGGCAACGGCCTTGCCATTCAGGCCCACCAGTTGGGAGTCGAAGAAGGCAGCCTTGTCGGGCAGCGATTCGCCGGGGTAGGCCACGGTACTCGCCTGCAGCGGGTCGGAAAGCCCATCGGCCTTGGTAAAGGTCAGGTCGATGGGGGTGGCGCCCAGCGTTCCGCCCAACTTCACCTCGTAGCTCTTCGGGTCGGTCGGAATCAGCGGCGCTCGGTACACGCCGGGGGTCCCGCTGGCCCGGAGCTGCAGCGAGCGGCCGCCGGCCCCCTGCGTTCGCACCTCGGCGGTCAGCGTGTTCTCGGCCCCGGCGAAGGGCTGGGTGCCCCGCGTGACCTGCACCACCACCGCGTTCAGAAAGCCGGCCACCGGCGGCTCTTGCTCCCAGCGCACCACCACGGTGTACTCGCCCACCTGCTTGCCGTCGGCGGCCAACACCAACGCCGCGGTACCAAGCATTAACACCACGGCCATCACGATCGCAATCAGTCTCACCAGCATGCACTGCTCCCAGACGACGCTCTTTCCCTCCAGTATGCGCGGGCGCGCGGGTAGCGTCTATGGGTCACGGGCCGAAACGGCGGCGCCATGCCGGGATCGCCTCGGGATTCACCACCGGCTCAGGCACCCGGCCCGCCAGCGCCGCCAGCATGCTCTCCAGCGACATGCGAAAGCCACCAGCCCGGCTCTCGGGCGACTGCGCGAGATCGTGAGGGGTCAGAATGACTCGCTCGGGGTCCAGACCATGCAACGGACTGTCGTGCGGCAACGGCTCCTGCACAAAGACGTCCAGCGCGCCGCCTGCGATCCACCGCTCGGTAATGGCGCGGCAGAAGGCCGCCTCATCGAGCACCGGCCCGCGGGCGATGTTGATCAGGAAGGCGGTGGGTTTCATCGCTTGCAATTCGGCCTCGCCGATCATGTTGCGAGTCTCATCGGTTACCGGCACGTGCAGCGAGAGGCAGTCCGCTTCGCCCAGAATCGTCGGCAGGTCGACCAACTCAACGCCTAATGCCGCCGCCTTTTCGGGCGATACGTAGGGATCGCAGGCGAGCAACCGCATGCCCCAACCGCGTAAGCGTTCAATGACTGCGCCGCCGGTCCGGCCCAGGCCCACCACACCGTAGGTTCGGCCCTTCAGCACCGAGCCAAGGTCGGCTTCGGTGTACCAGCCACCGCCGCGCACCAGCGCCTCGTTATGCTTCAGGCGCTTGCTGAGCGCCATGGCGAGCCCAACGGTTGCTTCGGCCACGCCGGTGAAGTTCTCCTCCGCCGGGCTGTTGCACACCAGCACGCCCAGGCTGGTTGCCGCCTCCACGTCGATGCGCTCGTAGCCGATGCTCTGAGCGATGACGGCGCGCAGCCGGTCGGCACCCTGCATCGCCGTTCCCGGCAGGTTGGTGCTCAGCACGCCGTCGGCGTCGCGCACCAGACGCGCCAGTTCGCCATCCTCGAAGGGGCGGCGGTCACCCAGCGGGCGGCCGAACACCAGCTGATGGCCGGCGTCGGTCAGCGCGGCGTAGCGTTCGGTGGGGAGCATCTGGTTGGGAATCAGGATGCGCATTGGTTTGGGTGACTCCAGCGATGAGTGGGATTGATGGGCAGAGCTCGGGGCGCGAGTCGTTCCGTGGTCACCTACAGCTTAATGCAGGCTGTTATCCTTCGCCTGCCCTGTGCGCCGTTTCCCGGCCCGAAGCTGAGGCGGGGGATGCTTCGCTTAAGGCTCAGCATGACCAGAGCCCGGTACTCGGTGTCACTACCGCCAATGTCCTTCTGAGCGTCAGCGAAGCATCCCCCGCT
>CAXNDA010000054.1:0-9431 GCA_964200875.1 Chloroflexota bacterium
CCCGTGCGGCAGTGCTGCAGCCGCTCGGGCCGATGCAGGCGATCGTCACCCTTGGGCTCTCATACCCGCCCGGTCAGCCGGCACAGCCCATCGAGACGACGGGCCTGACACAGGACGTGACCTGTGTGCGATTGCCCAACGGCACGGCGGACAGTCGCTGGCTCGTACCGCTCTGGGATGCCCGCGGCCTAACCGGTGCTCTGCTGTTGGGCGACAAACTGGATGGCGGTCTCTACACCCAGGAAGAGATGGAGGTTGCCCGCGCTACCGGCGAACGTCTGCTGGGCGACCTCGCCTCGGCGGAACTCACGCGGCGCCTGTTGGTGCTGGAACGCGAGCGGCTGGCGGAGACGCAACTCATGGACCAGCGGACTCGCCGCGTGCTGCACGACGATGTCCTGCCGCTGCTGCAGACGGCGATGCTGCGCCTGGACGCCGCCGACCGAACGGGAGGAGCGCCGGCCAGCGAAACCACCGCGCTCCTCGGCGATGCCCACCGCATGATTGCGGGCCTGCTGCGGGAGCTGCCTTCGCCTTTCTCCGCCGAGGTGGCCAAGCTTGGGGTGGTGGCGGCGCTGCAGCGCGCCGTGACCAATGAGCTGGCGAATGCTTTCAGCGCCATAACCTGGTCGGTGGAACCCGCCCTCGAGCGCAGCCGGGCCCTTTCGCCGCTCTCCGCCGAGGTTGCGTTCACGGCGGCACGAGAGGCAGCGCGCAACGCAGCACGCCACGGTCGCGGTGGCGACGCCGGCCGGCCGCTGCGCCTGACGGTGCAGGCAGACTGGCGGGATGGCTTGGCAATCGCGCTGTGCGATGACGGGGTGGGTACCCCCGCTCCTCACCCACCAACAAATAACCCGGATGCCGGGCACGGCCTCGCTTTGCATGGCACCATGGTGGCCGTTATCGGAGGCACGCTGACCACCGAGCGTTCCCCTGGCGGCGGGACCACCGTGCGCATTTTTGTGCCTATGGCCGACTGAACTGGACTGTGGCTAGAGTGCTTCGAGCTTCCGGTTGATCAGCGATTGCAGCTTCACGATACCGTTGGCAACCATCTCCCGCTCGTCGTGCAGGCGCTCGTTATCGCCGGTGCGCAAGTCTGATACCCGCCCCTGAATCTCCGACATGAAGGCTTCGGCCTGATCCAGGACCTCTTGATCTGTCACCTGCAAACGGATCAAGTCGTAGCGGCCCGACCTGAGGTACTCGTTCCACTCCTCGGTGCGCTCCTGCAGAAGCCGGCGGGCGGCAGCGAACGAGACATCCTCATCCTGGTGGCGCAGTTCCATCGCCTTCAGCCGGCCAAGGTGGCGCTGAGCCATGAAGGCCAGCTCCTCGCGGAAGGCCAGCAAAGCCCGCCCGCGCACCTCGCGCTGCCAACTGCGTTCCAGGCCATCTCCCAGGGTATGAGGCGGCGCTGTAGCGGGCGTCGGCGCCGGAGCCGGGTCGCTGGCGGCGGGCGCCTGAAGCCGGCGGGCCAACAACGACTGCGTGGCGATGCCGATACCCCAGCCAAAACCAATGCACAGTAGTCCTATGAGTACGCCCATAAGCAGTGTCAGCGAGCCCGGCGCACGCACCCTCCTTCAGGTTCCATGCGACTATCTTCCCAGACGTCGCACCACGGCGTCCATACCCAAGCGCATAGTGCGCAGCACCGCCTCGGCCAGCGCCGCCAGCGGTTCGGGCGCGGCATACGGCTCCAGGGCCAGCTCCGGCAGGCCCGAGTCACGCCGCACAGCATTCGCCGCGACCAGGCCCGTCAACGTGGCGCGTTCCAGAAACAGCGCCGGGGCTGGGTGACGCACCCAGTCGCCACAGGCGTAGAGCCCCGGCCACGGCGTCTCGACCCCGAGATGCTCTTGGGTGGTCCCCACGCCGAACAGCGTATGCACCGAGGGATTGCGTTGCAGGTGACTGTGCACCAGGCGACCCCGCAGGCCCGGCCATGCCCGCTGAATGTCTCGTGCCGCGTGGGTAAGGATAGCCTCGTCGCTCTCAGCAAGCAGCTTCGGAGGCCCGTAGATGTGGCATTCCAGCGCACTCCCGCCGGTCGCCTCATGCCAGGTCCGGAACGCCTCCTGAATCCGGTGGACCCAGAAGAAGTTATCCAGCACATAGTTCTCGCCCCCGAACATACCGCCTTCCGCCTCCGCATTGATGTCCGGCGTAGTATCGAACCACATACGCACCACCGCCGAGGGCTGACCCTCCGGCCATGACATCGGCTGAGCCTCGGATGCCGTTGCGGGGTTCTCGGTCAGCAACCGTCGCGCCGCGGGGGCATCGGTCGCCAGGACGACATGCTGCGCCTCGATCGAGCTGGCGCCGGCGGACACGAGCCAATTGCCGCCTTCACCACGCCTGACGCTACTGGCCAGCGCATTCCGTCGCACCTCACCGCCGAGTTCGACAATACGCCGGACCATCGGCTCCACGACCAGCGATCCCGAATCGCTGGGCAGGTAGTCGAACATGATGGCATCGCGCCGCGGCAGCGAGTAGAAGCGAAACAAAGCGATGAATCCCGCGAGCGGCGCGCTCTCAGCCCCTGCCGCCAACCCACTGCGGGCCAGCGCCCAGCCGAAGGCGCGGAGCATTGGTGGCCAGCTCCACAGTATTTGCAGCGCGCTGCGGCCCACCAGGGCGTTGCCATCGCGCATCGGGTCGTACGCCAGCATGGCCAGCATAGTAATGCCGACCCACGGGGTCATCAACCACTCGGCCGGCCCCATCATCCGCAGAAAGCGCGGGCTTGCGAGCAGCCACAGGTAGTGCAGCGGCGCAGGCAGCGGGCTCGAGACTAGCCGATGCCCAATCTCGGCGCGCCCCGAGCGGCTTCCGCTGCTGTACACCCACTCCTGCCGCTGGGCTCGCTGCAGCCTGGGCAGAATGCCATGCCGTTGCAGTAGGTGACGTAGATTCCGGTACTGCGACCACCAACCATGCACGCCGTGGTCCAGGGGAAACGTCCACGTCCGGCCCGCATGCGTGAAGCTGGCACTGCCGGTCGTGGCGTATCTCCCGCCCGGCTGGGCTGCCCCCTCCAAAACCAGCGGGCGCAGACCGGCCTCAGCTAAACTAAGCGCCGCCGCTAGGCCCGCAACGCCCCCGCCGATCACCACCACCGGTCGAACGAGTTCAGTCATCTAGCAACATCGATGAAGTTGATATGCATTCGTCCGGCGGGCCTCTTTATACGCAGCAACTTCAGCTTGGTCCAGTCTCCTCGGATCCGGGGCGAAGCGCCAAGCCTCGGGTGCATTTCGTGCCGCACCCAGACGGCGTCTGCCGAACAGCACCGAGTATACTTTGTGTGGAGGCTTGCACCCATGGTTGTTCCGGTTCAGACCCCTGCCATGGCCGAGGCTCTCGCCGGGTACCCACCCCC
The DNA here is from genome assembly GCA_964200875.1 of Chloroflexota bacterium. GTDB lineage: Bacteria > Chloroflexota > Dehalococcoidia > SHYD01 > SHYD01 > SHYE01. The sequence goes on from CAXNDA010000054.1 coordinate 3,395, forward strand.
CTACCGCTTCACCGCGAACGTCGGCTGGTTCCCCGCTACCGGCGATGCTGGTGCGGTTGCCGACGCGCTTCAACGTAACGTGACCGCTTTTCGCGGCCGAGCGCTCCTGGCGGTCATGACCGCGGAATACACGGCCATCCGCTATGGCCCGAGCAGCGCGCTGGCGATGGACGACGAGGGGCGGCCTTACCGCTATCGTGAGTTAGCCTGGCTGGGAATCAATCCCGTCGGGCTCAGGCAGCAGATACGCTTTGGCCAGCTTTGGGTCGATGCGCCGACCCCGCTGCCCCTGGCCCTTGGCGATAGCTACGGCTTCCCGAAAGCGCGTGCGTCGGTGGCGATTGGTGGGCACCGCGCTTCGGTCGGAACTGCGCCCGGCCCCCGCGTTGCTCTCGCCTGGCGTCGGGTATGCGGCATTCCGGCCACGCTGGTGCGGCTGAGCCCGGGGGCGATGGTCAGCTTCGCGAGCACCGGCGTTCATGCGACGATGGGCGTGACATCGGCGCGATCGGCGGCGCTGGTTCGCGTTACGGAATGGGCCACGTCGCTAGCTGAAGTCGACCTGCGCCCGATCGGCTGGGGCATTATGCTGGGCGATGCCGAAATCCACCTTGGAGCACCGAGTTCGTGAGATTCCTCGTTCTGGTGTCTATAACGTGTCTGGGGTTGTTCGCCGGTTGCAGCGGCGCCGGTAACGCGCCGGACGTCGCCACTCCGGCGCCTGGTGAGCGACCGCGCTCGGGTGGGGTGCTGTCGCTGTTGTTGAGCGCCAGTGGAGACCCGCCGACCTACGATCTCCACCGAGAGTCGGTCGCCGCCGCCATCGACGTGGGGGGGCCGGTATACGAGAATTTGGTTCGCTTCGAACCGCTGGCGCCCACCACCATTTCGCCCGACCTGGCCGAGCGCTGGGAAGCCGCGCCCGATGGCCTGGGGTATACCTTCCACCTGCGGCCGGGCGTGCGGTTTCACAGCGGAAGCGTGTTCACGGCCACCGATGCGGTGTTCAGCCTGCAGCGAGTGGGTTCGCCGCCCGGCGCTATGGCCAGCCCCCGCAAGGCGGGCCTGGAGGCGGTGCAAACGTATCAGGCTATCGACGCACGCACGGTCCGACTGAGCCTGTCGCGCCCGTCGCCGTCGCTGCTGGCCAACCTGGCGCAAGGCTGGATGGTGATGTACGAACGAGCGTGGGTGGAAGCCGGCGGTAACGAACGCCCGACGACCGAGATGAACGGCACAGGGCCCTTTCGGCTAAAGGCCCACCAACGTGGCGCTAGCTTCGAGGTGGAACGCAGCCCCGATTACTACGTGCCCGGCCTCCCCTATCTCGACGGCATTAAGCTGTTAGTGGTGCCCGACTTCAGCACCCGCACTGCGGCGCTGCGCACGGGCCAAGTGCACTTGGGGCGGGTGTTCGCCGCTGATGGGGATACGCTGGGGCAGGCACTGGGTGACAAGGTGACCGTATCCCGCACGCCTGCCCAGAGCTTCGGTTCGTTGACCATGAATGCCCGGCGTGCGCCTTTCGACGATCCGAGGGTGCGCGAGGCCGTCAACCTAGCTATCGATCGCCAAGCTAACGTACAACTGCTGGCTCAGGGGGCAGCGGAACCTGGAGGCTTCATGACCCCGGGGGGCGCTTGGGCGCTGCCGCCCGCCGAGGTTGCCAAACTGCCGGGGTACGGCGCCGACAAGGCGGCTGATATCGCCGTCGCCCGGCGTCTGCTGAACGAGGCAGGCCACGGGAGCGGCCTCGATACCACCATCACCACCCGCACTGGCCAGACTTTCGAGACGCTGGCGGTAGTGATGGCCGACCAACTCAAGAAGATTGGGATCAGCGCCACCATCGTGCCATTGGAGACGACCCGAGCGTTCGACGCGGCACAACGCGGCGATTTCGGCTTGCTGACCTGGGGGCACGAGTTCGCGCTGGATGACCCCGATGCGGTGTACGGCGAATTTTACGGCTGTGGAGCGGTTCGGAACTACTTCGGCCTTTGTCTGCCCGAAGTCGATGCGCTGATTCAGCAACAGAGCCGTGAAACCAACCCTGACCAGCGGCGGCGCCTGGTACTCGACTTGGAGCGCAGCGCGGTGAAGGCGGGGATCAAGCTGATTACCCACTGGAACCATCGGGTAGACGTGTGGTGGAACCAGGTGCACAACTACCGGCCGCACGCCGCTCCGTTCAACAACGCCCGTTATCGCGAGGTTTGGCTGTCCCAGTAGCGCCGTAGTTGCGCGTTACGTTAGCCTGTCGAGCCCGCCAGCCCATGCCTGCACTGCTGTGCGGAGCGCCATCCAGGTAGCATCAACCGCTTCGAGTTCGGCTGCGGTGAGGTCGACGTAGCGGCGGCCGAGTTCCGGAAACAGCCACAGACTGTACACCCAAAACCCCGCCTTGGCGTTCGCCGGATCATAGCGTTCGGTAAGTCGGCCTCGGGTTTCCGCCGCCTCCCAGGAGGCAACCAGCGTGCCGCGATCCGCCAGCGCTACCGCCTCGTACCACTGGACCGCGCGGTCGGGACCAGTGAACCCCTCCATCAGGCGTAGCAGGTGGTGGGCCTTATCAGCGTCGGTCGCGCCGGCGCCGGCCGCCCGCCCGGTGCGCAGCGGCTCCCAGGCAGCGCCAAGCGCCGGGATGACGACGCCGCCGTCGGACGCTAGGGCGAGGCCGCCGAACGCCGCTGAAGCAGCCTCGGCCTTCAGGCGGGCGTTGGCGGCGAAGCTCCCGCCGGTCTCATCGGGCAACGTAATTTGGCGGTGCGTGGAGAGGTCTTCGGGAGAGAAGCGAAGGCCGTCCAGCAGCCATCGCAGCTTGGCTGCTTTGGCTGGATTGCTGGTGGCCAGCAAGATGGGACGGGCCGCGGAATTCACGCCTAGAAGGGTCGCTGTTGGACCGAGGCTATTTGGCCACGTAGATCGCTGAGTTCTCGCGAGCCAGGGCATCGGCGCCAACCTGCACCTTGATCTGGTCGAGCACGTCGAAGTCTTCGAGTTCGGAGACGAACATGATGGCCAAGCCGCTTCTGCCCATGCGGCCGGTGCGGCCGATACGATGGATGTACTCTTCGGCGTTCTGTGGTGCGTCGAAGCTCACCACATGCGTCACGTCCGGGATGTCGAGGCCCCGGGCGGCAACGTTGGTCGATACCAGCGCCTTGACCGCACCGGAGCGGAAGCCGGCCATCACCTTGGTCCGCACGCCCTGGGTCATGCCGCCGTGGATACCCTCCACTGGGTAGCCTCCGCGTTGCAGGTCGTTGGCAAGGCGGTCCACGGTGGTCTGCATTTTGCAGAACACCAGGGCCCGGGGCATTTCGCCCCACTCGCGCAGCAGCGCCTGCAGCGCTCGCAGCTTGTCGCGCTGCGCCACCTCGTAGTACACCTGCTGGATTTCAGGAACCGTCGCCTGCTCGGGCTGTACCTGCACCCACTCGGGGTTTCGCATATAGCGGTCGATCATGCGCTTAATGAAGGTGGGCATGGTTGCCGAAAACAGGGTGGTTTGCCGGGACTTCGGCGTCATGCGCAGAATACGCTCCATGTCGGGCGCAAAGCCGATGTCCAACATCTCGTCGGCTTCGTCCAGCACCACCACCCGCACCTTATCCAGCTTCAGCGTGCCGCGGCCCATGTGGTCCAGCACGCGGCCCGGCGTGCCCACGATGATCTGCGGTGGCGGCGAGAGCTTCTCGAGCTGCTTCGCGATGGGTTGCCCGCCATACACGCAGACCACCCGTAGGTTGCAGTACGTCGCCAAGCGGCTGATTTCGGCAGCCACCTGCATGGCCAGTTCGCGGGTCGGACAGAGAGCAATCGCCTGCACTTCGTTGAGTAACGGGTCGAGCTTTTCCACCAGGGGGATGCCGAAAGCCGACGTTTTACCGGTGCCGGTCTGCGCTTGGCCCACCACGTCTCGCCCCGACTTCATGAGGGGAATCACGCCCTCTTGAATGGGCGACGGGTTCAGATACCCCATGTCATCGAGCGCAGCCCGCAGCTCACCGCTGACGGGGATGTTGCCGAACATCCCCGGTGCGAACTCGCGAGCCGGTGCAGCCCCGTCTTCGCGGGCAGGCCGGTCGCCGCGTCCTTTGGAGCGGCTGCGACGGCGGCGCGCTTCCGGCTCGCCGGCGGTAATGGCGGCTGTGTCGGCGGTCTCCTCGGATTCCGGCGACAGTGCCGCCACGCCTGAGGATTCGTGCTGGACGATGCGGGCTCTCACCTCAGCGCTGATCGGGGCGGCGGGACGGTATAGGAAGCGTTTGACAAACGAAAGTGGATTGGGAAGGGCCATGGAAGCTAGCTCGAACTCCTTACCCTAAAAAGGGTACAGAAAAAGACGCAGGGCACGCCCTGCGTCTTTGATGACTGGAAGATGGTGAGGGCTACGCCCCCAGGTGGGAAGGTTCATATACCCAACTAGTCTACCATATCCGAGGGTCGTAGGGGCGGTCGGGCGGTGGAGTAATTGACGGTATGTACTCAGGCTGCGGGTGCTGGGAGTGTGTGCCCCGTGTCATGCCGACGTAGGAGGCACCCCTTCGTTCCCGGATAGTCGCCACCACGCGGCGCTAAGGGATTCCTCGCGCGGCTCGGAATGACTGTTCCCCGCAACTCTGCGTTCTTGCAATCACCGCTACTGACTTTTCCGTTCGGTGCGAAACACTTCGCGGATCAGCGCCTGTTCATCAATGACGCCGGGGCTGCGCTCTATGGCGGCGTCGACTTTGGCGCGCGCTTCGGGGCGGCGGTAGCCCAAGCCCACCAGCGCCTCCACCACCGATTCCGCCAGCTCGCTGTGCGCCTCTCGAGGCTTGGACGGCACGCTATCGTAGCGCTCGTCCTGCAACAGCGCCCACTCCACCATCTTGCCTCGCAAGGTCGCCACCACTTTCTCCGCGGTGCGGGCGCCAATACCCGGCAACTTACGAAGTTGGGCAGTGTCGCCGTCCTCGATGGCCTGCGCAATCGTCGACACCGAGAGCACCAACGCGTTGGCGGCCTTGCTCGGGCCGATGTCCTCCACCGCCAGCAGACGCTCGAAGAAGGTCTTCTCGTGCTCCCGTAGGAAGCCGATCAATAGCGGTACAGGGTGGCGTTCGGTCTGGTAGTAGTACACCTCGAACTCCACCGGCTGGCCCTCCCGCCCCTCCTCCTCCAACGCTCGCTTCACGAAGAAGGGCAGCAGCACCTCGTACCCCACGCCGTCAGAGGTCTCCACCATCACCTTCAGGCCATCGCGGTGCAGGCGCCGCAGCGTGCCGCGGAGGTAGGTGATCATGCCCCCACCTTGCGCCGCAGATCGGGTGGCCTGGCGCCGTCGGCCACCGGCCGTACGATCGGGCCATCATTTGTTACCGTCATCGGGTCACCAGCCTCGATGTGGGTGATAGCCAGCGCCACCGCGTCGGAGAGGTCGGAGGGGCCCGGCAGGCTCGGAATGCCCAACCGCTGGGCCACCATGTGTTGCACCTGCGCCTTGGTGGCGCGCCCGTTACCCACCAGCGAGAGCTTTACCGTGGCCGGCGCGTAGCTGCAGACGATGACGCCACGCTGGGCGGCCGCCAGCAGCAGCACGCCGCGGGCATGCGCCATCCACACGGCGGTGCCAGGGAATTGCCGGTGCGAGAACACGGCTTCGATCGCCAGCACCTCCGGATGGAACTGATCCAAGACCTCGACCAGAGAGTCGTAGAGCGACTCGAGCCGATCGGGCAGCGGCACCTTCGCCGAACCAGGGCGGATGACCCCTGCCTCTGCGAGCTTCAGGGCGTGGGCGCGCCGTTCCACCAAGGCATAGCCGGTGATGTTGAGGCCGGGGTCGATTCCAAGGACGCGCTGGGCAATGGTGGAACGCATGTTCCAATGGAGTATACGCGAGGGTGGTCGCGGGCTCAACCTGCAGATATCGAATGGGTGTGTTCAGTCTTCGGGTATTGGGCTCGTCGCACCACTGTCGAACCGCGGCTTCGAGTGGCCTCGCTTCTCCCGCCCGCCCACCCTCGTAAACTTTGAAGAAGCGGGGGAC
>CAXNDA010000055.1:0-9362 GCA_964200875.1 Chloroflexota bacterium
TGGCAGACTACACCCGGCTGCTGGCCGGTCATCTGGCGCAGCAGGGGGCAGAGGTGCGGGTGTTGGCGACCACCGGCTGCCACGGCGAGCCGGCCGACGCCTTTCAGGTCGAGGGTAGCGTGCCCCGCTGGAACTTTGGCGTCTTTCGAGCCCTGCGTCAGATGATCGACGGCTTTGGGCCCGATGTGGTGCACCTGCAGTTCCAGACTGCCGCCTACGCCATGCATCCCGGCGTTATGTTGGCGCCCACTTGGATGCAGTTCCGTCGCTCAGCGGTGCGTTGCGTCACGACGTTCCACGACCTGCGAGAGCCCTACCTTTTCCCCAAGGCCCATCTGGTGCGGCGCTGGCTGCTGCGGCGCATGGCGGCAGATAGTGCCCGGTGCATTGCGACCAACGATGGCGACGCGCTGGCGCTGGCAGCCGCTGGAGCCAGGGTGACGGTCATCCCGATCGGGAGTAACGTCCCGCTGGCAGACGAGCCGCCCTACCCACGCAGTGAGGTACAGGCCCGCTGGGGCGGACCCGCTGAGGGGGCGTTGGTGGGGTTCTTCGGACTGCTGAATCAGGCCAAGGGGTTCGACACGCTGCTGCACGCGCTGGCAGCCCTCAAGGCCAACGGCAGACCGGTGGCGCTCCTTGTCATGGGAGATCGGCTGGGGGCGTCGGATCCCACCAACCGCGCCTACGCCGAACGGGTAGAAGCCCTTGCGGTTGAACTCGGTATAGCAGACTCCGTGCACTGGACCGGGTACCTGCCGGAGGCGGAGTTGTCTCGCGCCCTGCGATCGACGGATCTCTGCGCCCTCCCGTTCACCGAGGGGGCTTCGTACCGCAACGGTACCCTGCTGGCTGCGCTCAGCAACGGCGTCCCGGTGGTAACCACGCGTCCGCCACAAGCTTCGGTGCCCGGCGCTTTGGCCCCGCTGGTAGATGGTCAGGAGGCACTGCTGGTCGAACCAGGCGACCGCGCGTCATTTGTCGCTGCGATCGCCAAGCTGCTTGACGAGCCCGCCCTGCGCGCACGATTGGCGGCGGCCGCCCTTGCCCGTTCACGGCAGTTCGCCTGGACCGACATCGCCGCCCAGCACCTAGCGCTGTATCGCGACTTGGCCGTTGCGGAAGTGGGGAGTACCGCATGAATGTCGCTTTGCCGAGCGGCGGCACGCTGGCCTGGGGGGCGCATGCGCGGTGGGCCGCAGCAGGCGCGCTCCTGGTGATTCTGGGGGTGGGGTGCGGCGCAGTGACCGTGCTTGGCGCGCCCTGGCTCGGGTTCGCCTTGTTGGCCGGGGGCGCTTTTGTCACCGCCGTTATACGACGGCCCTGGATGGGCGCGGCGGGGGCGGCAGTTTTGCTGTACCTCCTGCCGTTCGCCACGGTGCCGGTTCCGCTCGGTGGCTTCCGGTTGTCGTTTCTCGACATCGCACTCACGGTGACGCTGGCGGCGTGGCTCTCACGATCGCTGGCCCCGGGCGGCCGAGGTATCCGCTTCACGCAGGCCGGGCCCGGAATCGCAGCGTTGGTTGGCGTCATGGTTACCGCACTGCTGTTCAGCCAACAGGCGGTGAGCGCCGAAATCTTCCGGTTCTTCCTCAAAGCTATCAACAGCATGCTGCTGTTCTTCACCGTGGTGAACCTGCTGCGATCGCCTGCCGAGGTGACCCGTTTTGCTCGTGTGGTGTTTCTGGCCGCGGCGGCGAGCGCGCTGGTTGCTATCGGCCTGTACCTGCTCCCCGAGGCTCGAGCTAGTGAGGTACTCGCGGCGCTGAGCCGGCTAGGCTATCCCCGCGGTGAACGTCTACTGCGCTTCATCGCCGATACCGACACGCTGCGAGCGATTGGCACCGCCGTTGACCCGAACGTGTTGGGGGGCATGCTGGCCATCGCGCTGCCGGCTTTGGTGGCTCAGGTGGTCACGCCACAGCCGGTGATGGATCGACGCCTCTTGGTGGGCATGACACTCCTGGTGGCGGCAGCGCTGGCACTGACCTACAGCCGTGGCGCCTGGTTCGGCGCGATGGTGGGCGTGGGGTACCTGGCCGGGGTGCGCCATCGACGGCTGTGGGTGCTGGCCGCGGTGCTGGGTGTTCTGGTGGTGGTGTCGCCGCCCGGCCAGCAGCTGCTCGATCGGTTCATGTCCGGCGTGACCTTCGCCGACCGTGCTGCGCAGATGCGCCTGGGAGAATACAAGGATGCGCTGCGGTTGATCGGCGCCTACCCGGTGTTCGGCGTCGGGTTCGGTGCTGCGCCGAGTTTGGACCTGTATGTGGGAAGCAGTAGTATCTATCTACTGGTGGCCAGTCAGATGGGGTTGGTGGGCCTCGGCGCGTTCGTCACGTCGATGTTTCTGGTGTTGCGGACTGCGTGGATGGCGCAGCGTCGCCTTGCGGACCCGCGAATGTCAGGGCTGCTCGTCGGCCTCACCGCCGGCTTACTGGGTGCGCTGGCCGCGGGGCTGTTCGACCACTACTTCTTCAACCTGCAGTTTCCGCACGCTATCGCCCTGCTGTGGCTGTTTGCCGGCCTGCTGGTTGCCGTGGCCCTCACGGCTACATCTGCCGGATCACACCAAGGACCTTCCCCTGAACCTCAACGTTAGCCGCATCCGAGTAGATGGGGGCCATGGTCGCGTTCATGGGCTGCAGCCGGACTTGGTCGCCCTCGAAGTAGATCTTCTTCAGGGTGACTTCCTGTTCAGCCTTGAGCCAGGCTGCCACCATGTCGCCGTTGTCGGCATGGTCGGTCGACCGCATCAGCACCAGGTCCCCGTCGTTGATCAACGCATCGATCATCGAGGTGCCCTTAACCCGGAGGGCGTAGACGTCCTCAATTCCCCGGGTAAGATCGTGGGAGACTTCCACCGTTTCACCTTCGATGGCCGTCGCCCATGTATCGACGGCAGGGACGGGTATGGGGAGACCGGCGGCGATTTGGCCCAAGACGGGTACCGAACGATTGCCACGCCGCTCCTGGCCAAGGCGAACGATGCCACGCGAGACCTCAGCGTCCCTACGAAGCAGGCCCTCACGCTCGAGGATGCGGAGGTTATAGTCCACCACCGAGGTGGAACTGATGGCGCACCCTTTGACGATGTCTCGGATGCTCGGGGCGTAACCGTGCTCGCGTCCGAACCCGTCGATGAACTCCAGGATCTGCTTCTGGCGACTAGTGAGCGTCTTCATATCGTGACGGACCTCCGCGTCCAACCGAGTGTCTTAGAGAACGACTGTTCTACCGGAGAATACGCACCCGAGAATGTTCTGTCAAGAGGATTCCGCTCAATTGTTCTGCTCAAGGGTTCTAATCGTCATAACGTGGCGCCCGGCATAGCGCAACACCTGGGCTATACTGGTCGAAATGGTGCAACCAGCTGGAGCGCAGTGATTCGCTGATGGCGACCTACCCGCCGCAGAGCACAGAGCCGGTGGAGACCCCGGCGCCCGCCGGGGCTGCCGTCATGACGGCCCCGATGCATCAGCAACTGCTGGCATGGGTGGTATTGTGGGCGGCATTCGCCGCATTCCTTGCCTTGGCCGTCTTCGCAGCGCTGGGGATGAAGGCGTTTGTGGAGAGCGCGACCGAGCCGCAGGACAGCCTGCTGACCACTATCAGCGGCACCGCGCAGGTGCGCGCGCCACGGCAGACGCAATGGTCGAGTGTGGACGCGAAGTCCCGATTGCGAGAGGGTGACAGAGTTCGGACCGACGGGGTGTCACAAGCATTCCTCACCTTGTTCGACCGCAGTACCGTGCAGGTGTTCGCGGGCACCGAGCTTGAGGTGGTGCAGTCGTCCATTGCAAGCTTTGGCGGCGGCCGCCGAGTGGTGGAGTTGAAGCTGCTGAGCGGTAAGGTGCATCTGGGGGTATCACCCGAAGGCAATCGAACGTTTCGGCTCAATACCCGAGATGGTCACGTTCGGCTGGGGGAAGGGAGCTATACCGTGACGCTGGATGGCATTGGCACACGCGTACGGGTGGCCGAACGCGGGCAAGCTGTCGCAAGTGCGAACGCCGACTCGGGGAACGAGACGGTCCTCACCGCCGGCGTGCGCGCTGATTTACGCGCAGACGGATTGCGCCTAGTGGGCGTTGGCCCCGAAGACCTTGTGTTCAATGGCGACTTCGCCCAAGGGGTGAGCGGCTGGCGCGTCGGGCACGAGGCTGGGTATCAGCCGGGGCTCGATGTGCCTGGGCAGCAGTTGTTGGCAACCGACGAGGGCCGCGTGGCTGCGCACTTTGTCAGAAGGGGCAGCAAGGGCACCCATAGCGAGACGTTGCTGGTGCAAGACCTGGACAAAGACGTGACGGAGTACAGCGACCTGAGGCTGGCGCTCGATATGAAGCTCTCGCATCAAAGCTTATCGGGCGGCGGTTATGTCGGTACCGAATACCCCGTCCTGGTGCGGCTGGTCTACCGATCAGCCAACACCGAGACGCCGGTAGTCTTCGGCTTCTACTACCAGAATGCTGATAACAACCGGGTCGACAACGGAACGCCGATCCTGCAAAACACCTGGGTGCATCACGCCATTCCGTTGAACTTGATGACGCTCTTCCCGCCACCACAGCGCCTGCTGTCCCTCCAGGTGAGTGCCAGCGGCCATGATTACGAGAGCTTCGTTACCAACGTGAGCCTGACTGCGCAATAGGCCAGGGCGGCACCAGAGGTGGGCTCAGGCGATAACCCGGGCGAACCCGTAGTCCCGATCAATGGAAAGCACCCTCTGAACGACCTCTGGGGTAATCACGCGACCGTCGCCGCCCTTCACCCATTCCATCACGCTGTCGTAGAGACTGAGCACGGTGAGGGGTTGATTGCCGCCAGCCAGCAGCAGCCGGAAGAGGATCTCCTTGAGAGGGAGGGCCGCGTCACGGTAGTCAGGGGCATCGCTGCACATGTCTTGGATGGCGGCAATGGGGTCGTTGCTGTAGTCCTTGTCGGCCTTGCGCTGGAACCGGACACCGCCAGCGGCGCCTCGCACGGCGCGGCGCGGTTCGCTGGGAGCTTCGCCGCTGCGAGCGTCGTTGCACAACCGATCCCTCAGCGCTAAGTCCCAGGAGAGCCCCGCCCGCACGTACCAATCTGGGTCCACGTGGTACTCCTCATGGAGCAGTGCTTCCAGATCGGGCTCTGCGGTGGTTAGTGTCGTATCGTCGGCCATGGATCAGTCTCCTGTGACATCGCTCAGCTTTGAACTTGGGCTTCCAACTCGAGTTGCGCACTCTGGATGTAGTGCAGGTAGTCGGCCGTGACGCCCGTGCTTTCACAGGCTTCCTTGTCCACGGCATAAGGGTCGCCGACGAAGACCTTTCCCAGCGGGGCGCTCTCGCCTTGCGTGGGATCGGCGCCGATGGTGTACTTCACGGTAGCATCAATGACGCCGAGGTCAAATGGCAGCGTGAAGTACAGGTCGGCAAGCACCTGCTGTAGGTCCTGCCGGCTCAGCGACGATCGCTCTTTGCCCGGCGAACCGCCGTACTTGGCGCGCGGCAGCAGGCCCAGAAGATTGGCGATAGTCAGCCACGGTCTTCCGTTGAGGATGTGAAAGGGGGTAACCGAAATCAGGTAGTCGCAGGAAAGGATGACGTTGGGCAGCCAGAAATTGGCGACGGCGTACGGCTTGACGAGGGGGTTCTCGACCTCCACGTAACTGCAGTCCTTGACGTCGAGCCCGAGCATGCGTGGCATCTCGTAGCCGAGCGTCTGGAACAGGGTGCGGATACTCTCGCCCCTGACCGCGCCTTCAAGCACCACGATATCCGCATCGCTGACGCGCCGAATGCCCTGCACGATGGTGGCAATGGTCGCTGCGCTTGTGGTCACCGGGTACGGCACACCGTAGGCGGCGTTCGGCTTGATCAACACACGCCGCGCCCGAGCCACCTGGCGGGGAGCTTCGAATGTGAACCCGGCGGCCTCGTACATCATGTCAGCAGGTCCTCGAACCCCTCCAGCACCTGTACCGTCACGCGGGCTCCGGCGGCGATGCCCTGGATATCCTGTGCTTCGGGCACCACCAGCAGGCAGTTCGCCGCCGCCATCGATGTCAGCAGGTTCGAGCCTTGGGGGCCCGTAAGCCGGACGTGATAGCCATCCGCCTGCTTCGACAGCACGGCGCGAGCGAATGCGCGCCTGCCGTCACCCCGCCCGATGGCTTCATCAAGCACAGCGTCCACCTCGGGGTGCGTGGGGGCTGGCCGGCCCGCAAGCTTGTAGATAGCCGGGCGAGCGAACTGATCGAACGCCACCATGGAGCTGACGGGGTTACCGGGGAGCCCAAGGTGAGGCACGATGGTGCCATCCCGCCGGGGCAAAAGGCCAAAGGCTAGGGGTTTGCCCGGACGCATGCGGACCCGCCAAAAATCCATGGTGCCCTGCTGGCCCAGCACGTCCTTCACCAGGTCGTACTCTCCGGTTGAGACACCGGCAGAGGTGATGAACAGGTCGGCGCGCAGCCCCTCCTCGAGTTTTGCAGTGAGGTCGGCAATGGTATCGCGTGCGATCGGCAGCACCAGGGGCTCGGCACCAGCCGCGAGAACTTGGGCGGCAATGGCGTAGCTGTTGCTGTTGTATATCTGGCCGGGCCCCAGCAACTCGCCGGGCTCCTTCAGTTCATCGCCGGTGGCCATGATGGCTACCAGCGGACGCCGAATCACCGGTACGGTTGCGAGGCCGATGCTGGCAAGCACGCCGATATGCGCGGCTCGCAACAGGGTGCCGGCGGAGAAGATGCTGGCACCCGAGGCGACGTCACCGCCGGCGTCTCGCACGTTGGCACCGCGGCTCATGGCGTTCAGAATGCCGATTTCGGTCAGGTCGGCGGATGATGCCCCTCTTGCCCGCCGTTCCAGCTCGTCGGTTTCCTCGAACTGGACCACGGTGTCGCAGCCATCGGGAACCGGCGCGCCCGTCATGATGCGCATGGCCTGTCCCGGTAACAGCGGCACGGCGGAGGGATGCCCGGCCGCAACTTGCCCGACGACGGGCAATGAGACGGGAGTGGTGGCCCCTGCACTGCGGATGTCATCCCACCGTACCGCGTAACCGTCCATTGCCGAGTTGGCCATGGGAGGTACGTTGAAGGGCGCATAGACGTCGGTTGCCAACACCCGGTTCAGGGCATCCAGCAAGGGAGCGTTCTCGGCGGGCAACGTAGTCACATGCGCCAGGATGCGCTCACGCGCCTCACTCACGCTGATGAGGACTTCGGTCACCGGCATCGAGTTATCGTCTCCGTCCTGGCCCATGCATTGGGCGACGCCCCTGTCCAACGTGCCGACACTTGCGGTGATATACCAAAGAGTGCATCCACCCAACCGGAAGTGTCTGGAGTGACGCTATTGTACCACGCTGCTGATTAGCATTACATAACGCGAGTGCGGCTTCCGGCAGCCCAGACAGCGTTAGGCCCGTAGTCGAGCCCCGAACCGCGCGCCGAGTTGTTTGAGCAACCCGGTGCGCAGGCGAGCAACATCCTCGGCCCGCAACGTGGTTTCTGGCGACTGAAAGGTGAGGGTGTAGGCAAGCGAGCGGTGTCCGGCCGGGACGGGGTCGCCGCGGTAGACGTCGAATAATCGCACCTCCACCACCATCGAAGCGCCACGAATGGCCGCCTCCACATCTCCTGCCGCAACCGTATCGGGAACCACCACTGCGAGGTCTTCAGTGACTGAGGGATAGCGAAACAGCGGGCGGTAGGCCCGGCGGTGCTGGCCGGCGCTGGTCAGTGCCGCGACATCAAGCTCGAATAGGAAGACGGGCCGGCTCACTATCGCAAAGCGGTCCAACACATCCTGATGGATCTCGGCGAGCAGTCCGACCCGAGCGCCCTGTACGGTGATCTCGGCACTGCGCCCGGGATAGGCGTTCGGGTCCGTCGCCGGCTTCAGCACCGGCGCCAAGCCGAGCTGAGCCAGGGTGCCCTCCACGATACCCTTGGCATCGTAGTAGCCCGCCGATTCAGCGGTGGTGGCCCAATGTGGGCTGGCTACGCTGCCGGTCACCAATCCCACCGCCCACTCCTGTTCGTCGGGCAGATCGCCGTTGCGGGGGATGTAGGTGCGGCCGATCTCGAAGAGTTGCAGGCGACCGGGCGACGTCCGTTCGTTCGCTGCCAGCGTACCGAGCATGCCGGGCCTCAGACTTGTCCTCAGGTACTCTTGCTCAATCGACATGGGGTTCGCAACCTTCATGGGTTGCACCTCGGTCACCAACGGGTGCGGCGCTATCCGTTCCAGCATGGACAGGCTGGTCAGCGGGTAGGTGAGGATCTCCTGCATACCCGCCGTCACCAACAGGTCGCGTAGTTTCTCGCGGAGGGCTCGCTGGGGATTCGGCGTCTGGTGCGGGATGGCGCCGCGTACCAGCGTGGTGGGCAGCGTGTCGTAACCCAAGATGCGGGCGACTTCTTCCGCCAGATCGTCAGGAATGCGCAGGTCGGGTCGCCACCAAGGGGCGGTGACGTACAGTCCGGGATGCCACTCGCCGGTGATGGTGCAGCCGAGCGCCCGCAGCACATCGGCCACCCGGCCTTCGCTCATTGGGGCGCCCAGCACCGTGGTCAGCCGCTGTTGCGTCAGGTGAATCGGGTGCGACTCACGCTTGTGGGGGTAGGTATCGATGATGCCTGTCGCCGCGGCGCCGCCGCAGATCTCCACCAGCAGCTTGGTGGCGCGCCGCAAACCGTACTCGGCCGACTCAGGGTTCAATCCCTTGTCGAACCGGCGCGAGGCCTCGGTCACAACCCGCTGAGCCGTCTCGGTTTGGCGGATGTTGATGCCGTGGAAGTTGGCCGACTCCAGCAGCACGTCCACGGTGGCCTCGGTCACCTCGCTGTCGAGCCCGCCGATGACGCCGCCGAGCGCGACCGGGCCCTGGCCGTCGCAAATCAGCAGGTTGTTGTCGGTGAAGGTGCGTTCTACGCCGTCGAGCGTGGTCATCTGTTCGCCGGGTTGCGCGCGTCGCACCACGATCTTGCGGTCGCGCACGCTGGCGTAGTCGAAGGCGTGGAGCGGCTGGCCGGTCTCCAACATGACATAATTCGTGATGTCGACGACGTTGTTGATCGGGCGCTGGCCCACCGCCTTCAGCCGGTCTTGCAGCCATTGGGGCGATGGCGCCACCTTTACGCCCTGCACCACGCTGGCGGTATAGCGGGGGCACAGGTCGGGGTCGGCGATCTCCACCGTGGCCAGGGTGTGGACGTCGGGGCCGGCCTCCGGGTAGCCGGTGTCGGGCTCCCGCAGCATTTGGTGGGTTAGGATAGCAGCCTCGCGGGCCACGCCGACCATACCGTTGCAGTCGGAGCGGTTGGGGGTGACCGCCACGTCGAAAATGACGTCGCCGAGGTACTCCGAGAGCGC